>JAZQOP010000202.1:0-1994 GCA_045627965.1 Kiritimatiellia bacterium
GGGGGCGGAGGCGTCGAGCGCGGCGTCGATGGCGGCGTGGAGGAGGTCATCTGGGCCGGTGGCGAAGAGGGGGCCCTTGGGGAGGCGGGCGACGCGGATGCGGACGGAGTCGGGAATCGCCTGGTCGACGAGCCAGTCGACCGGGCGGGGGAATTGCATGGCGAGGTCTTCCTTGATGTCGGCGAGGGGGAGGTCGTAGGCCGAGACGGGGATGTCGCGGTAGGTCTGGGCGGCATCGGGGGCGGGGATGGGGTTGACGGGGAGGTCCGCGTTGGGGACGCTGCGGATGGCGTGCGTGCCCGCGTAGTAGTAGAGGACGGAGGGGGTGGCGGGGGCGTCGGCTTTTCCGGGGTCGGCGACGGGCGGGAAGACGGCCATGGAGGTGGCGACGGCGCAGCGCTGGAGATAGGACTGGAGGTCATCGTCGGATGGGCCGCCGAGGAGCTTGCCGAGGGTGTCGGCCATGGCGGTGCCGAGGCGCTGGACGGCCAGGGCGTCGGTGCTGGCGCCCGAAACGCGCGTGAGGAGGGCGCCGGGGAGGAGGACGCAGGAGGCCTCGGCGGGGGCGGGGCGGTAGGCGGCGGCGAGGGCCTGGATGTCGCTGCCGGGGGCCGTTTCCATGTGGACCTGGACGTGGAGGTCGCCTTTTTCGAGATAGGTGCCGAAGGTGACGGCGTCGAGCTGTCCGAGGAGCGGGGCGAGGTCGATGCCGGGGAGGACGTTCAGGAGGGCCGGGCGGACTTGGCAGACGATTTCGCCCTCGGCGGGGAGAAGGGCCGGGAGGTCGCCGGCGAGTTCCAGGTTGCGGAGGAGGTGGGGAAGGATGTCGTCGATGAAAAGGGTGTTGTCCTGGCGGAGGACGTAGAGGCGGAAGCCGTTGGCATTGGCGAGGGCGAGGAGCCCCTGGGGGGCGTCGGTGGGGAGCTCGGCGGTGTCGTCGGTGGCCCAGCCGGCATCGGAGAGGGTGGCGAGGAAGGCGTCGGGAGCGTCGGCATCGTAGAAGGCAAAGCTGACGCAGAGGACGGGGGACGGGTGCTCGGCATCGAGGAGGACGGTAAGGCGGGCCCGCGGGTCGGCATCCTTCAGGACGTCCAGGAGCCCGGCGACGGGGAATTGTTCGCGCAGGGATTGCGGGAGGTATTTTTCGATGACGGCTTCGCAGGTGCGGATGTCGATGATGGCGACGACGTTGGTCGGGGGCTCGGGCAGGGTGACTTCGAGGTCGCCGGGAAGGTCGAAGGGGTCGAGGTCGTCGTCAGCGTCTTCGGCTTCTTCGGCGGCTTCTTCGGCGGAGGCGTCGGGGATGGCGAAGGCGAGGTCGTCGGGGAGGGCGTCGCGGAGGGTGGCGATGAAGGAGTCGGGGTCGAGGTCGGTGGAGGTCCTGAGGAGCGGGGTGGCGTCGGGGGCGAGAAGGACGAAGGTGGGATAGCTCTGGACGCGGTGGATCTGGGCGAGCTGGCGGTTGCGTCCGACGGCGCCTTCGGGGAGGGCGGAGGTGTCGGAGGGGAAGTCGATGAAGGCGAGGGCGAAGTTGGTGGCGACGGCGGCCCAGGCGTCGGAGGAGAAGACCTGGGCGTCCATGCGCTTGCACCAGATGCACCAGTCGGATCCGGTGAAGTCGAGGAGGAGGGGGAGGTTCTGGCTGCGGGCGAGGGCGGCGGCGGCGGAGTAGTCGTGGGTCCAGCGGCCGGGGACGGCGCCGGCGGCGTCGACGTCGGCGGCGAGCGCGGCAGGCGGGACGAGGAAGGCGGTGGCCAGGAGCAGGGCGGCGAGACGGGTCGGTTTCATGGTCGGTGTCCTTTCGTGCGGGGTGGGCTAGCGGACGGGGGGGCGTCCGGTCAAAGGTTGGAGGAAGCGCTGGTCGTCGGGGCAGAGCTTGTCGAGGGCGATGCGGGAGAGGGAGCCGTCGGAGAGACGGAGGACGACGGAACGGCCGTCGAAGGAGACGTAGGAGGCGACGAGGGTGGCGCCGGAAGCGGCGGTCCAGGTGCGAG
>JAZQOP010000203.1:0-3373 GCA_045627965.1 Kiritimatiellia bacterium
CACCCCTATATTTCCCAGACTAACCTCGCCTTGACCGGCATTGGCGGCCCTGTTGCCGCCTCCTACCTCTGGGGCCTCGACCTCTCCTCGACCCTCCAAGGCGCCGGCGGCATCGGCGGCCTCCTCCAAACCTCCCACAACGGCACCAACGCCTTCAACTTCTACGACGCCAACGGAAACACGACCGGAATTACGGATGGCGCCGGAAATGTTTTGGATTTATATGCATATGATGGCTTTGGAAATGAATTTTCACAGTCGACCGCAAATTCTGGAATCAATTCATTCCATTTCAGTACAAAATACTTCGAGTTTCTCATCGAACAATCTTACTATGGATACCGCGTTTTCTTGCCATCTTTAGGACGCTGGTCTCAGAGAGACCCGCTAGAAGGGAAGAAAACATTTCCCTATTTGGATGCTTTTGAGGGACATGGGGTGGTGTTACAAGCATGGATTGCTGATGCACAAGCTCAAGAGCAGTTCAATCTTGATTCGCGTCATCCTTATTTATTTGAAAAAAATGACGCAATCAATAATGTTGATATATTAGGGTTAAAGGGATGGCGACAGTGTCCTGACGGACAGGTCTGGGTTTCCAAGCCTGATGCAGATATTCCCAAACCTGATGGTTGTAGCGCGCCTGAATTTCTTCCTGGCCCACCCAACAATCCAGGCTGGTTGTTGGATGCAGACTTTAAGGATGCATGTAATGGCCATGATCTCTGCTATAGCGATTGTAATGCTGAAAAATATCAGTGTGATTTTAGATTCTACATGGACATGGTGTCTGCATGTAGAATACGCTATTTGTGGAATCCGTTTCAGTTGAAGAGGTGTTTTAAGTGGGCAACCAGTTACTATGCTGCGGTAACTCTATTTGGCGGAAGTCCATACCGTAATCGCCAAGAAGCTGCATGTCATTGTGCTTGTCCTAAGTAATCCTGGTGGAGAATGACATGCATGGCCTGTAAACAGAACAAAATAAAGAAGTAAAGCATAAATATGACACTCCGTTTTTTTATCATATTTCTATTTGCAAAATGTTTGTTTGCAAGTCCTGTATGTCAAGAATACACACAAAACTTGATGGTTTCCATATCGTCCAATACAACTATCGAATTCGTATGGATTCCAGCACTCAAGTTGTGGGCAGGTAAGTACGAGATTACCTTGGCTCAATATATGTGCTTGTCAAGATATGCGAATCGTAATCCACATGAATTCTCAGACATATATTCCAAAGAAATTGATTCAATGCATTGTCCGGCAGTCATGATTTCTTGGCAAAATGCCCACGATGCTTGTGCGTATCTTAACTCGCACTATGGTAATTCCCTTCCATCTGGCTATATGTTCCGGTTGCCGACCGAAACAGAGTGGGAATCTCTCGCCCGGTGCGGGGATGACCGCGATTACCCTTGGGGAAACGGATGGCCTCCGCAGGGGATGTCAGATGGTGCAATGCCAAATCTGCGGGGAATGGACTCGGGGGCTATGCCGGGGCTGCCTGTTATCGACACATATCTGGATGGATGGCCTTCCATAGCACCTGTTGAATCTAGCGGGGCGAACGCCTGGGGAATTTTTGGTCTTGCGGGCAATGTACAAGAATGGTGTGAAGGGTGGTATGACAAAGGCCGGGAATTGAGATTGCTTAAAGGTAGTGATGCAGCTTCGTTTCATGCAAAATCATGCAAAATCAGCATGCGTACGGCCAGGCCAGGTTTGGGCCCGATTGCAGGGTTTTTCTTGTGGGGAGAAAAAAGAAACCATGGGCATATATATTCGGGATTTCGTATTGTAATTGCCCCGATTACGACTGGGGCTACGGTTTCGGATGGATCCTATGACTTTGTCGTGAAAGTCCATGATTCGATAGAAAGTTCCGAACCATGAAACGCACTTGCACAGGCTGGTCCCGGACGCTGGGAATCGCGGCGCTGGCGGCGCTGGCGTGGACGGCGGGGGCGGACACGCTGAACAATCCGTGCCGGCCTGAAACGGAGCGGCCGGGGGCGTGCTGGGAGTGGGACGGGACGAATTGCGTGTGGGTGTATTGTCTCGGGGCGTTGCCTGGGGAGAAGTGCTGCGAGCGTGAGGAAGAGTGCGATTGGCATTGGCCGAAAGACCAGTGTTGCGGGGGATGCGCGGATAACACGTGCGAATTTGGTGGAGGGAGCGGGAAGGCGGCGGGGTACGGGGAGGGGACGGCTGGGACGCGCGGGGCGGGGTCGGGGCCGCAGGGGGTGGTGGATTTCCAGATCAAACTGGGGGCACTGGCGGGCGGGAAGGAGTTCGCAGGAATCGCACGTGTGCGGACATTGCTTCCTGCGAC
Source organism: Kiritimatiellia bacterium (assembly GCA_045627965.1). Taxonomy (GTDB): domain Bacteria; phylum Verrucomicrobiota; class Kiritimatiellia; order CAIQIC01; family Lenti-01; genus RGIG3636. The sequence continues at coordinate 2,339 of JAZQOP010000203.1, forward strand.
AAACTGGGCGGGAGCGGCGGAGCTGGAGATTCTGCGGCATGCGAGGGCGGAGTTGTCGGTGACGTATGGGGCGGGCGTGGTGGAAGGGGTATCGGCGCCGGAGATGGAGGCGGAGGTGGTGGCGTCGGGGAGGGCGTTCGAACTGCGGTGCTGGGAGAAGGGGGCGTCGCGTACGGGGGACCCGCCGGTGTCGTGGCGGGTGGAGGCGGCGACGGACGGGGCGTGGGGGCGGTTCACGAAGTTTTCGTACGGGGCGACGAACTCGGTGACGGAGTATGCGGCGGCGGCGGACGGGAACGGCATCATCGTGACGGAAGGCGGCGGGTTGCGCACGGAGCGGATCACGGTTGGGAGGGAGAGCGGCTTCCAGCGCGTGGACGTCCACGAGGTGTCGGGGCCGGACGGCGTGGTGGTGGAGCGGCGGGTGGAGAAGTACGGGCGCTTCTTCTTCGGCGACAAGCTGGTGGAGGAATGGACCGGGGCCGACGGCGGGGAGATTCTCGTCCGGGCGCTGGAATACGGAATAAACCGCAACGAGAAGGGGTCGTTTGGCCGGGTGGTGGCGCGCCGGGACGGGGACGGGGGCTGGACGCGGCGGGAGTACGACCTGGAAGGCCGCGTCGTCCGAGAGACATCGGGGTGGGGCGACGCGGAGGAGGGGGCGGCGGAGGAGGCGTGCCGGATGGTGGAGACGTCGTACGCGCCGGAGGACGCGCGGGAGTGGCCGGTGATGGGCGACAAGCGGTGGCGGCGCCGGACGGTGCGGGTGTGCGGCGTGTGGCAGGGGACAACGTGGCGGGCGTTCTTCAGGGAGGACGGCGCGGATTGGGAAATCGAGGAAGAGGCGGCGTCCGGGAGCAGCGCATACGGCGCCGCCGCGAACCGCAGGACGGTGCGGAAGGTGCTTCCGGCGGAGGCGGACGCGCGGGTGCGGTTCCAGCCGCTGTGGGAGCGGTCGCCGGAGGGGAGGGAGGACGCCTGGGAGTATGCGTTCGGGAGCTACGTCCTCGGGGCCTCGGGCATCGGGACGTTCTC
>JAZQOP010000204.1:0-4299 GCA_045627965.1 Kiritimatiellia bacterium
CGCAGGGGGCGAAACGGGGATTGAACGGCGGGGCGGGGTGGGGTAGAGTGTGCGCACGCCTTTGGGCGGATGCTAGAGGAGCCAGGACGATATGCCAGTGACCGATTTTTTGGAACGGAACGCAAAGCTCTACGGGCGCGAAGTGGCGCTGGTGGAGCTCAACCCCGACGAGGCCGATACGCGGCGGATGAGCTGGAAGGAGTTCGACCTGGTGCAGTCGAACCGGCGCGAGGCCTATCGCCGGGAGATCACCTGGAGCGTCTTCGACGAGAAGGCGAACCGCTTCGCGAACATGCTGATTTCGCGCGGGATCCGCAAGGGCGACAAGGTCGCGATCCTGATGTACAACTGCCTGGAGTGGCTGCCGATCTACTTCGGCGTCCTGAAGGCGGGCGCCATCGCCGTGCCGTTCAATTTCCGCTATGACGCGGACGAGATCGTCTACTGCGCCGAGCTGGCCGAGGTCGACGTCATCGTCTTCGGCGCCGCCTTTACCGGCCGCATCGAGCAGCACGCCGAGCGCCTGAGCAAGGGCCGCCTGCTGATCTACGTCGGCGACGGCTGCCCGATGTTCGCCGAAAGCTACCACGAGCTGGTGGCCGACTGCTCGAGCGAACGCCCGGACGTCGCCATCGACGACGAGGACTTCGGCGCCATCTACTTCTCCTCCGGGACGACCGGCTTCCCCAAGGCGATCCTCCACAAGCACCGCAGCCTGACCCAGGCCGCCGAAATGGAGCAGAAGCACCACTCCACCGGCCGCGGCGACGTCTTCCTCTGCATCCCGCCCCTCTACCATACCGGCGCGAAGTTCCACTGGATGGGCAGCCTCGTCGCCGGCAGCAAGGCCGTCCTCCTCAAGGGCGCCAAGCCGGAGACGATCCTCTCGGCGGTCTCGGACGAGCGCTGCACGATCGTCTGGCTCCTGGTCCCCTGGGCCCAGGACATCCTCGACGCGCTCGACCGCGGCGACCTCAAGCTCTCGGACTACCGCCTCGGCCAGTGGCGCCTGATGCACATCGGCGCCCAGCCGGTCCCGCCCTCGCTGATCAAGCACTGGAAGGAATACTTCCCCGCGCACGACTACGACACGAACTACGGCCTGAGCGAATCGACCGGCCCGGGCTGCGTGCACCTCGGCGTCGAGAATATCTCGAAGGTCGGCGCCATCGGCGTGCCCGGCTACCGCTGGCAGTGCAAGATCGTCGACGAGGACGGACGCGAGGTCGCCCGCGGCGACATCGGCGAGCTCTGCGTGAAGGGCCCCGGTGTCATGACCTGCTACTACAACAACCCCGAGGCCACCGCCGAGACGATCCACGACGGCTGGCTCTTCACCGGCGACATGGCCATGCAGGACGAGGACGGCTTCTACTTCCTCGTCGACCGCAAGAAGGACGTCATCGTCAGCGGCGGCGAGAACATCTATCCCGTCCAGATCGAGAACTTCATGCGCCGCTGCGACAAGGTCAAGGACGTCGCCGTCATCGGCCTGCCCGACCGCCGCCTGGGCGAAAAGACCGCCGCCATCGTCGAGATCAAGGAGGGCATGTCCGCCACCCGCGAGGAGATCGAGGAGTTCTGCCTCGAACTCCCGCGCTACAAGCGCCCCAAGGAGATCATCTTTGCCGAAATCCCGCGCAATGCGACCGGCAAGATCGAAAAGCCCCGCCTCCGCGCCCAATACGGCGCCGACCGCCTCGTCGAAAAGGAAAACAAGGGCTAGCCCCGCGGACCGCGCCGCCGGCGCGCCGGCCAGGCACTTCGAAAAAAAGGCGCCCCTTGGACGGCGGGCGCCTTTTCGCTACCCCAGGGGCGGTTCGGGGATGGCGTAGGTGTGGTCGAGGGGCCCCGGGCCGCGCCCGAGGTCGAGCCCCGCCGCCAGCGCCCCCGACAGGTAGGCCTTGGCGTGCGCCACCGCGTCGCCCAGCGGCCGCCCGGCGGCCAGCCCGCACGCGATGGCCGACGACAGCGTGCATCCCGTGCCGTGCGTGTTCGGGTTCTCGATGCGCTCCCCCCGGAACCAGCGGGCTTGGCCGCCCTCCCAAAGCAGGTCGGTCGCCTCCTGCACGAGGTGCCCGCCCTTGAGCAGGACGGCCCCCGCGGATGACAGGCCGGCGATGGCCTGCGCCGCGCGCAGCATGTCGGCGGCGTCGCGGATCTCGCGCCCCGAAAGGACGCACGCCTCGGGGATGTTGGGCGTGACGACCGTCGCCAGCGGGAACAGCCGCCTGACAAGCGCTTCCGTCGCGTCCTCGCCGATGAGCCGCGCACCGCTCGTCGCGACCATCACGGGGTCGAGGACGACGTTCCGCGCCCCGTATTGCTCAAGCTTGTCGGCAATGGCGCGGATGATGCCCGCGTTCGAGACCATCCCGATCTTGACCGCGTCGGGTGGGATGTCGGAAAAGACCGCGTCGAGCTGCGCCGCGACGAACTCCGCCGGGACGTCGTGGATGCCCGCGACCCCGAGCGTGTTCTGCGCCGTCAGCGCCGTGAGGACGGAGCTGGCGTAGAGCTTGTGCGCCGCGATGGTCTTGATGTCGGCCTGAATGCCCGCGCCGCCGGAGCAGTCGGACCCCGCAATGGCCAGGACGGTCTTCATGAAAACACCTCCCGGGTCTGGGCGGACAGCGCGCGCGCCGCCGATTCGATGTCGCGTTGCGCAAAGAGCGCCGAGACGACGGCGACGCCGACGATCCCGCTGCCACGCAGCTGCCCCAGGTTGCCCGCCCCGATGCCCCCGATGGCCACGACGGGGATCCGCACGGCCGCGCAGATGGCCCGTAGCGCGGCGAGGGGGACCGCGTCGGCGTCGCGCTTGGTGGACGTCGGGAACACGGCCCCCACTCCCAGGTAGTCGGCCCCCGCCCGCTCGGCCGCGACCGCCTGCTCCACGGTCTGCGCCGAGACCCCGAGGATGCGCCCCGGCCCGAGCTGGCGCCGCACGTCGGCGGCCGGGCGGTCGGACTGCCCGATGTGCACGCCGTCGGCGCCGGCGCGCAACGCGACGTCGACGTCGTCGTTGACGATCATCGGGACGCCGTGGCGCATGCACAGGCGCCGGACGTCGAGCGCCTCGGCCAGGAAGGCGTCGGCGCCAAGCTCCTTTTCCCGGAGCTGCAGGCAGGTCGCCCCGCCGCGAAGGGCGGCCTCCACCTGCTCCGGGAGCGCCTGGCGGCCGGTCCAGGCGCGGTCGGTGACGGCATAGAGGCGGAGGGCGCGCCGGAGCGCGTCGGCAGGGAAGGGGGCGGCGGCGGTGTTCATGGCAGGACCTCCAGCCGGGCAAGCCGCGCAACGTCGCCATTGGACAGCCGTTCGAGCGCGTCGACCAGCCGGTTGCGATAGCTCGCGTTGCCGTCGACGGGCTGCATCGCCTGCGCGGCAAGCTCGCCTGCGATCCCGAACAGGCAGGCGGCGGCTTGCGCGGCCAGGAACGGGTCGTCCGGCGCAACGGACAGGAAGGCCGCCGTCAGCGCGCTCCGCATGCAGCCGGTGCCGCTCACGGTCGCCATGCGCGGCGTGCCGTTGCGGATCGCGACGGCACACCGGCCGTCCGCCACGATGTCGATGGGGCCGGAAAGCGCCACGACGGCGTTGGCCTGCGCGGCAAACCGCCGCGCAAGGGCGGCCCAGCCGGCCAGCGTGGCCTCCGTCACCGCGTCCGCCGCCGCGGCATCGACGCCCCGGGTCTCTCCCGCGCCGCCGGCGAGGGCCTTGATCTCCGACGCATTGCCGCTGACGACGGCGATGCGGCGCGCCCTCAGGAGCTCCTGGGCGGCTGCGGTCCGGAAGCGCGTCGCCCCCGCGCCGACGGGGTCGAGGATGATGGGACGCCCGAGCTCGTTCGCGCGGCGGGCGGCGGCATCCATCGCGGCCAGCGTAGGGCGGGTGGGCGTGCCGAGGTTCAGGAAGAGCGCGTCGCAGCGGGCGGCAAGCTCGGAGACGTCGCCGGGGTCGTCGCCCAGGACCGGCGCGGCACCGATGGCCAGTAGCGCGTTGGCGCAGTCGTTGGCCGTGACATAGTTGGCGACGCCCAGGACGAGCGGGCGCCTTTCGCGGAGGCGGACCAGCAGTTGCTGGAGGGGAACGGCAGATTCCATGGCTTTTTCTTTCCTTTCGCCGGCATTGTCCGGATCAAGTGCTGTTGCATGAACAAGGGTCTGATCTCAGCCGACGGACCCGACGTCCGCCAGCACCCCAAAGCGCCGCGAAGGATAGCCGTCCGCTTCCCATTGTCAAGCCGAATCCCCCCGCCCGCCCCATTGCCGTGCGCCCCCCGGCTCCTTCCTGTCGCCG
>JAZQOP010000205.1:0-13713 GCA_045627965.1 Kiritimatiellia bacterium
AAGACCATTACCACCGACAACGGATCGGAATTCCTCGACGACGCGGCCATCCTGGCCGAGCTGAACCGGGAACTGAAGCTCTACTACACGCACGCCTACGCATCCTAGGAGAAGGGCTCCGTCGAAAAAGCCCTGGTCCGCCGCTGGTATTCGAAAGGGCCCGACTTCAGCCGCGTTTCACATCACGCCATCCGCGTCCTCCAGGAAGTCATCAACTCCATCCCCAGACATGTCCTGGACAACCGTACCGCCGCCCAAGCCAACGCCGCCGCCGCATGACCGCATTCACCCCATCACTTTTTGTCCGGTTCTTTGTTTTAACTGACCCCATCGGCCCCTGCCGAATGGACCATCAGAAGAAACATCATCCATCCGACAAAACAGCGTTTATTGCCTTTCCCCATCTATAAAGCGCCAAAGCCCAGACGAATGACGGGGGTTTCCAGGAAACGGCGGCGGGGGAGGAAGTGGCCGGTGCGCGCGGAAAGCTGTCCGACGGCGCCGTCGGAACGGATGGCTTCGACGCGGCGGCCGAGGGCGTCGTAGCGGTTTTCCTGGACGCGGGCGCCGTCTTTCCAGACCGCGGCCGGGCGGTTTTCGGGGTCCCAGGCGTAGGTGAGCGCCGTTGGAGGTCATGTTGCCCCGGCCATCGAGGACAAGAAGCAGCGGGATGACGTTGTTTTCATGGTTTTTGTCCTGTATTGGGCGAGCCCGGAGGATCCATGGACGCGCGCATGGGTTCCGTGGGTTCCGCGCCGCCGCTACAAAAGCGCCGCCCGCCTGTCAAGCCTAACGAGTCAAAATTGCCGGAAAACTCCCCGTGCCAAGCCGAGCTGGCGGGCTGGATGGTCCCATTTGGCCAAGACGGATGGTCTTTTCTTGCACTTTTTGCTCCCTTTGGGCGGGCATGGCGACTATACTTTCCGCGCCATGAATACTGTAACCGTCCGTGAAATCCTCGCCCTGGCCAAGCGTCCGACGCTCTCCCTCGAGTTCTTTCCCCCGAAGACCCCGCTGGACTTCGGCATCCTGGGCTCCTCCATCGAGCGCATGCGACCCGTGCGGCCCGATTTCACGACGTGCACCTATGGCGCCGGCGGCTCCTCGCGCGACTTTTCCTTTGCCGCCTGCCAGCTCCTCTCCAAGATGGACTTCACTCCCGTCGTCGCCCACCTGACGTGCGTCGGCGCCACCCGCGACGACCTTTGTGCCCAGATCGACCGCATCTACGATGCCGGCATCCGCAACATCATGGCCCTGCGCGGCGATCCACCGCGAGGCGAAACCAGGTTCATCCCGCCCCAGGACGGGCTGGCGCACGCCTCCGAGCTGGTTGCGCTCATCAAGGCCCGGCATCCCGACATCTGCTGCGGCGTCGCCGGCTATCCCGAGACCCACCCCGAGGCGCTTTCCCCCGCCGCCGACCTGGCCTTCCTGAAGGCCAAGCTCGACGCCGGCGCCGACTTTGTCAATACGCAGCTGTTTTTCGACAACGACGTCTTCTTCCGCTTCCGGGACGCCGCAGCCGCCGCGGGCATCTCCGCCCCCATCCTGCCCGGCCTGATGCCCGTCTCCTCCTTCAAGCAAGTCCTCCGCTGCACCGAATTTTCCAATTCCACCGTGCCCGCCGCCCTGTCCAAGGCCCTCCAGGCCGCCGCGACGCCCGCCGAGGGTACCGCCGTCGGCATCCGCTGGATTGTTGGCCAGATCGGCTCGCTCATCCGCCACGGCGTTCCGGGCATCCACCTCTACATCCTCAACCAGGCCAAGACGCTCCTCGACCCGCAGCTTGCCGCCGCCATCGCCGCCTGGCACGCCTGAACCGCCGTCTTCCCGCCATGACCGACTACGAACAGCCCTCCCTTTTCGACTTCGCCGCCGCCAACAACGCCCCCAAGGGGGGCAAGCCGGCAGCGCCCCGCGGCGGCAAGGCCGCGTCCAAGCCCGCCCCGGATGACGTTGCGTCCCGAGCCCCCGTTGCCGCGACATCCGCCACCGCCGCCGAACCGCCGCCGCCTCCTCCGCCGCCGGGACCCGCCATCGCCGCAAATCCGCTCGGCGACGGGCCGCTCCAGCAGATGGTCGACGCCAATTTCCTCCAATACGCCGCCTATGTCATCCAGGACCGCGCCATTCCCGAGATCGACGACGGCCTCAAGCCCGTCCAGCGCCGCATCCTGCACGCCCTGCGCCAGATCGACGACGGCCGCTTCACCAAGGTCGCCAACGTCGTCGGCCAGACCATGGCCTACCATCCGCACGGCGACGCCGCCATCAAGGACGCCCTCGTCACCCTCGTCAACCGCGGCTACCTCATCGAAGGCCAGGGCAACTTCGGCAACATCCTCACCGGCGATCCCGCCGCGGCCGGCCGCTACATCGAGTGCCGGCTGACCGACCTTGCCGCCACGCAGGTCTTCAACAAGGACCTCACGGAGTTCATCCCCTCCTACGACGGGCGAAACCAGGAGCCCGTCGCCCTTCCCGCCAAGATCCCCCTCCTCCTCATGCTCGGCACCGAAGGCATCGCCGTCGGCCTTTCCACGCGCATCCTGCCCCACAACTTCGGCGAGCTCCTCAAGGCCCAGGTCGCCATCCTCCAGAAGAAGCCCTTCTCCATCTTCCCCGACTTCCAGACAGGCGGCCTCCTCGATGCCCGCGAATACGACGAAGGCCGCGGCAAGGTCCGCGTCCGCGCCGTCATCGAGCAGAAGGACGAATCCACGCTCGTCATCCGCGAGCTCCCCTACGCCGTCACCACCGAGTCCGTCATCGCCTCCATCGAGGATGCCGCGAAGAAGGGCCGTCTCAAGATCAAGTCCATCCAGGACTACACCGCCAAGAAGGTCGAGATCGAGATTTCGCTGCCCTCCGACGCCCACATCCAGAAGACCCTCCAGGCGCTCTACGCCTTCACCCTCTGCGAATCCTCCATCTCGCTGCGGCCCATCGTCATCCGCGACCGCCGACCCGTCGAGCTTTCCGTCCACGACATCCTCCGGCACAACACCTCGCGGCTCCTCGTCCTGCTGGAGAAGGAGCTGAACATCGAAAAGGGTCGCATCGACGAAGCCCTCCAGCGCGCCTCGCTCGTCCGCCTCTTCATCATCCACCGCATCTACAAGCGCATCGAATCCTGCAAGACGGCGCTGGAGGTCAAGCAGGCCGTCTTCACCGGCCTCGAGCCCTACCGCGACCAGCTCCGCCGGGACATCACGAACGACGACATCGAGATGCTGCTGGCCATTCCCATCCGCCGCATTTCCCTCTACGACCTCAACAAGTCCAAGAAGGAGGAGGACGACCTCCTGTCCGACTACGACGCCGTCCTCAAGCACCTGTCCAACGTCACCGCCTACGCCATCTCCTACCTCCGCAACATCCTCCGCGACTACGCCGACCTCTATCCCCGCCGCACGAAGCTGCAGTCCTTCTCCGCCGTCGAGGTCCGTTCCATCGCCGCCCGCGACTTCGCCATCCGCCTCGACCCCGAGAAGGGCTACCTCGGCTACGGCGACGTCGACGCCGAGGCCCCCCTCTTCTCCTGTTCCGAATACGACCGCATCGCCATCGTCTGGAAGAACGGCACCTACCGCGTCATCCCCCCTCCCGAAAAGCTCTTTGTCGACCAGGGCGTCTGCTACGTCGGCCTCTACGACCGCGACCGCGTCATGACCCTTGTCTACACCGCCGACCAGATCGTCCACCTCAAGCGCTTCACCCTCGGCGGCGCCATCCTCAACAAGGACTACGCCTGCACGCCCCCCTCCGCCGACATCCTCTTCATCTCCGACGCCTCCCCCGCCGCCCTCTACGTCAAGTATGCCCCGCGCAAGGGCCAGCAGATCCACCAGCAGGTCTTCGATCCCTCCAAGGTCGCCATCCGTTCCGCCAAGACCCGCGGCAACCAGATGACCACCAAGAAGATCGCCTCCATCTCCACCACCAAGCCCCGCAACTGGGACGACTCCGCCAACGCTCCCAAGGGCACCGTCCTCTAAGCCCCGTCCGCCCCCTGCCCGCCCCCTCGGCGGCTCCCCTGCCCTGGCCGTCCTCCCAGCCCGGCCTTTCCCCGGCCTTCGCGGCGGTCCTTGGGCGTCCCGGCCCTCGGCTAGTCGACGGCGAACGTGGCCGGGTCGGCCAGCAGCTCCATGTCGGGCGTCGGGGCGGCGGGGTTGCGCGGCGGGCGCTGGCGACCCCAATCCGCGGCGGACAGGTGCGAAAGGTAGTTCTGCCTGCCGGCGTGGATCAGCTCCAGGCGCAGTCCCGCCACGTGCACCGACGGCGGGATGGAGACGCTCTCCGCATAGCCGCGCAGGTGCGAGACCGTGTAGTCGTCCTCGGGGCCCAGGACCGGGTTCATCCCGATCTCGGGCAGGCCGAGGGTCCGCCAGGTGATGTCGATGCCGTCCGCCGAGGCGATTTCGGCGCCGTCCGGCCTGCACCAGCGGACCCGGGCGTTCTGGATGCGCAGCAGCGGCAGGACGTCCAGGACGGGGCGTCCCTTCACGTCGGCCTCCGTGGCCGCGCCCTCCGCCGCCTGCTCGGCGGCCTGCTCCGCCGGGGTCGCCGCCCGCGACAGGACGGGCAGCCCGGCGTAGAGCGCCGCCTGGCGCCCGCAGTCGCCCAGGAACGACGGACGGATCGTCCCGTCCTCCTCCACGGCCAGCGTCAAGGTGACGTTTTCGGCCCAGACCGCCTCGACGTGCGACTCGCCGCGCGGCACGAACAGGCGCCAGCGGATGCGCAGGATCCCCACCCGCAGCCCCGAATTCCCCTCGTAGCTGATGACGTCGCGGATCTTCAGGTTCAGCGTTTCCGTCGCCCGGATCCGGCCGTCGATCCGCACGGGCATCCCCGACAGGCGCGAGAGCTCGGCCTCGACGGTCTTCTTCATCCAGTCCGTCCGCGCGACGACCTGCGCCGCGACGTAGAGCGCCACGGCGACGCCCAGGAGCGTCAGGAGCCAGCGCAGGCCCATCCACCAGAACAGCGCCCGCCGGTCGCGGCGCGTCAGATTCGGGATGGCGGACGGCTCGGCCCGCACGACGGCTTTCCGGAAGAACCGCATGGCCGACCTACGCGTTCCAGCGCTCGCGCACCAGGGACTCGCCCAGCGGCCGCCGCGAGCGGTTGCGCGGGGCCGTCTCCGGCGCCGGATGGCCGACCGGGGTCATCGCGACGACCTCCCAGCCGTCCGGGAGCCCCAGGGCCGACGCGGCCGCCTCGGGTTCGAAGGCGCCGATCCAGCACGTCCCCAGCCCGGCGGCCGCCGCGGCCAGGGTCAGGTGGTCCATGGCGATCGCCCCGTCCACGAACGCATACGACTTCCCGTCGTAGGGCCGCACCCAGCCCGCCGCCGGCTCGACGCACACCGCCACGATCGCCGGCGCCGTCCAGAACCATTCGCGGTTGTAGGCCACCCCCAGCGCCCGCCGGCGCGCCTCCTCCGTCACGAGGACGAACTTCCACGGCTGCCGGTTGCAGGCCGACGGCGCCAGGGAAGCCGCCCGCAGCACATCGCGCAGCACGTCCGGGTCCACCGGGTCCGGCCGGTAGGACCGCACCGAGCGCCGCATCTCCGCCAACTTCAAGAAATCCGCCAACGTCATCGTCCGCCTCCGTTCCCTTCTAGCGCTTCGTCCCCGAAAAATGCCCCTCGAACGACCCCGGCCGCGCCGGGTCCGAGCTGGTCCCGCTGACGCTGGCCGAGCACGACGTCGCGCTGCCGAAGGACCCCGACACCGACAGGTAGGCCGCCGGGAAGTTCCCCGTCGCCGGCACGGACTTCGCCGCCGAGAAGTTGCTTCCGGAGCGCGAGCCGGTGATGATCTCGCCGCCCCAGAGCCCGACGATCTCCACCGTCGTCCCCTTGACGTAGACGTTGAGCTGGCCGCTGACCGACTCCGCGGCCGCCGTCGCGGCCGCCGCCTCCGAAGCCGAGCGGTCCGGCGTGAACGTCAGCGTGTAGGCCCCGCCGAAGTTCCCGTTCGTCACCACCTCGCCCCCGCCGCCGCCACCGCCGCCCCCGCCGGACGACAGCGCGATCGCCCCGCCCACCGCCACCGCGCCGCCCGCGATGATGCCGGCCGTGACCCAGTATTTCTTCGAATTGTCGATCTTGGGCGCGCTCGACGCCGTCGCGCCGACGCCCCGCTGCGGAGCCGCCGTCGGCACCGCCGCCGCCGCCGCTCGCTCCCCCACCTGCGACGCCGACGGAATCGCCGCGGGCGTCCCCGACGGGGCCATCACGCGCACCGTCTGCCAGTCGGTCTCGCGCGACTCGCCATCCGCGTTCTCGGCCTGAAAATAGTAGAACAGCTCCGTCCCCGGCCCCACGACGTGCCCCGGGATCGTCCCGTACCACAGGCCCGCGCCCGAGGGCGCCATCTCGACGCGAAACGGCGTCGAGCTCCTCGACAGCGCATAGTACAGCGCCACCGACGTCACCCGCGCCGACGCATCCGTCACCGTCGCCCGCAGCCCGATCGGCCGGCCGCGCTCCGCCACCGCCACCGGCGAATGGCTGATCGACGGCACGGCCCATGCCTGCGCGCAACACAACGCCAGCGCCACCGGCGCCGCCATCCGCTTCCAGAAATCCTTCATCATGAAACACCTTTCCATTGTGTGGAAAACACCCCGAAACACATTTCCATTGTGTGGAAAAACCGGCAAAACAGGCTTCCATTCCATGGAAACGGGCCGGCCGGCCCTCCGCGCGCCTACCAGTCGTCGCCGTCCGGCCACGCCTCGGCCCTGCGGGTCGCGGGAGCGGCGGCGGCCGAGCCGTCGAGGGTGGCGAAGAAGTCCACGAGGTCGCGGACCGTCTTCACGGAGACGCCGACCGTCTGGCGCAGGATGCCGTCCTGGGGCTGCTGGCAGGCGTAGGAGACCGTGCCGGGGCCCTCGGGCAGGACGAACGGGAGCGGCTCGCCGTGGCTGATGTGGCAGCGGAACGCATCGACCGCGCGGACCAGGTCGAAGAGCTGGGCGTAGCCGACGCTCTGGGCCTCCGTCGCATCGAGCGGCATCGCCTCGCGGAACGGCGCCGTCTCGGCCAGCAGCGGGGTGTCCGCCGAACGCAACCGCCGCATGATCGCCTGCAAACCGATGTCCGTGACGTCGCCGCCGTCGGCGACGATGATCGCATCCTCCAGGTAGGCAACCTTGAACGTCGCCAGCGTAAACGGCCGCGGACGGTCGACCAGCTCGTTCTCGGAGCAGTCCGTCAGCACGACGTTCCAGGTGTCGACCGGCACCCCGTCGAGCTTCTCCGTCCCGACATAGTCGAAGATGACCGGCAGCGGCTCGCTGCGGCCCGCGCCGAGCGAATCGTCCTGGATCATCTGGCCGACGACCTTGAAGAACCGCTTCGGCAGCGACGCGATGAACTCCTGCGCCTTGGGCCCCTTGAACGACGGATCCGCCAGCGACGCATAGAATGCCATCGGCAGCTCGTTGCCTTCGACGCCCTCGTAGATCGCGAACCCGTAGTCCGGCCCGAACGGCTCGAACAGGTCGAACATCAGGCGCCAGAGGTCGGCGGCCGCCGTCCCGAAATCGTCCGGCAGGCCATGCGTGCAGAAGTCCAGCAGGGACAGCTTGGCCATGTTCATCGCCTCGGAATTGCCCGGGTAGGTGTGGCAGGCGCTCGCGGCGACCGCCCCCGGCAGCCACAGCGACGACGCCGCGCGCGTCACGCTCCCCGTCAGCGCCGCATACTGCTTCGCCAGCTTGCTCCCCTCCGCCAGGCGCACGACCGTGTCGAACGCCAGCGCCCCATCCCGGACGCCCACCCCGAAGGACACCATCGCCAGCGACTCGAACTGCTCAATCAGCGAGTCGTCGTCGGCATCCAGCGCCAAGCCCATCTTCGACGCCAGCCCGTCCTGCGCGGCGAGCGCCTTCCGCCAGGTGTCCTGGTCCACGCGCACCGCCAGCTGGCCTTCCGCCGCAATCTGGTGCGGCAACGACTGCAACAGGTCGAACAGCGCACGCGGACGGATCCCCGCGCGCATCCCGGCCGGCAGGACCACCACCTGCGTCGGCGAATACGGCATCACGAAAAGGCGCCCCACCGCGGTCGACTCGTAGACCGCCGTCCCCGCCGGAAGCGCCTTGGCCGCCGCCGCCGGGACCGGCACCGACGCCCAGACCTTCTTCAGCCGTTCGTTCAGCCCGGCGATCCCGCCCACGGGCGCCAGGATGCACGCCATCCCCATGTCGTCGCCGTTCTTGAAGAACACGACGCGCTGCAACGCCGCCCCGTCAAGCACCTGCAGCGGATCGACCCCCAGCAGGCTCGCGCCCATTGCGCCGACCTGCATGGCCGCAAAGCCTTTCGGGGCCATCGCCGTCCCGCCCACCAGCTCCTCGGCCGCCGCGAGCAGGTTGTCCAGCCCCCGGATGTCCAGCACCTGCAACACCGCCGCCTCGGGCGCCAGCGCATCCGCCACCGGCGCCGGCGTCAACGACGACGACCCCAAGCCAAACGACTGCACCGCCACCAGGGCCGCACCGGCCACTGCCGCAAACACCTTGGAAATACGCATAAAAGACTCCTTTCGGGGCATGGCCGCCGGACCCTTCCGGCCGCCGTTCGGAACCCTATCCCATCCCGCCGCTTTTCGCAAGTTAAAACGCTTCAAACGCCCCCTCGACATTTTTGTCCGCCTCCCCTCCCGGCCGCCTCGGGCCCCATTTTGCCCCCCGCCGCGCCCGCTTTTGGATTGACACTCCGGCGCCGTTGCGCTACCCACCTCCGCACGCGGCCGCTCGCCGCGCAGAAAGGCCCCTTTCCCCATGCTCCTGCCCATCCTGGCCATCGTCATCGGACTTGTCGTCCTTGCCTGGAGCGCCGACCGTTTCGTCGACGGCGCCGTCGGCATCGCGTGCCACTTCGGCATGTCCAGCCTGCTCATTGGCATCGTCGTCGTCGGCTTTGGCACCTCGGCCCCCGAAATGATCGTCTCGGCCATTTCCGCGCTGGAAAGCAACTCCGGCATCGCCCTGGGCAACGCCTATGGCTCGAACATCGCGAACATTGCGCTCATCCTCGGGGCCTCCGCCCTCCTCTCGCCGGTCGCCGTCAAGCCGTGCATCATCAGGCGCGACCTGCCGCTCCTGCTCCTGGGCACCGCCGTCGCGGCCTTCCAGATCATCGACGCGGGCGGCGTCACCCGCTGGGACGGGCTCGTCCTGCTGGCCGTCTTCGCCATCCTCCTGTCCATCAGCGTCTACGCCGAAATGCGCCAAGGCTGCCGCTGCCCCGCCGACGCCCCCGCCGACGCCTGCCCCGACCGGAAGGCCGGACTCGGGCGCTCCATCCTTTGGGTCCTGCTCGGCCTGGCCCTGCTGGTGGGCAGCTCCCGGGCCCTCGTCTGGGGGTGCGTCCACGTCGCCCGGGCCCTGGGGGCCAGCGACCTGTTCATCGGGCTGACGATCGTGGCGATCGGCACCTCGCTGCCCGAGCTGGCCGCCTCCATCGCGGCCGCCCGCAAGCAGGAGACCGACCTGGTCATGGGCAACATCATCGGGTCCAACCTGTTCAACACCCTGGTCGTCGTCGGCATCGCGGCCGTCATCCGTCCGATGGGCGGGATCGACCCGCTGGTCCTGCGCCGCGACATCCCCGTGATGCTTGTCCTGACCCTCCTGCTGCTCGTCTTCGGCATCCGGCGGCCCGGACGCCTCCAAGGCCGCCTCAACCGCTGGGAAGGCGTCTTCTTCGTCCTCGCCTACATCGCCTACGTCGCCCTCCTCCTCGCCCAGTGCCGCGCCCCCGCCGCCTGACCGGCGCCCCGCCCGGCAAGCCTCGCACCGGCCTGCGTCGGCGCTACCCTCCGGTGCCCGGGAACGGGCGATGCATGCGCAAAAGGACGGGGGGGCGCGATGTGCCGAGGCGTTCGACGGCGGCGAGGGCCAGGCGCCAGCTGGCGGCATCGAGGTCCTCGCCGGGGCGCTGGAAGCGCCGGACGATGCGCTTGCGCGACAGCCCTAGCCAGACATCCCGGCCGATGGCGCAAATGGCGTCCAGGGCGTCGAGCAGGGCGGCATCCTGTTCGCGGGTCGTCCCGAAGCCGATGCCCGGGTCGACGGCGATGTTTTCGCGCGGCACCCCGAGGTCTTCCAGCCGCCCCATCGCCCGCGAAAGCCAGCGGACGACGCTTTGGGCGGGATGCGCATCGTCCGCTGCCAGCACATGCGCCATGCCGTGGGCCAGGACGTAGCGCCCGCGAAAGTTCGCCAGGAAGGCCTTCATCCCGCGCGATGCCGCGCCGCCGACGTCGTTGACGACGTCCGCCCCCATCCGGACGGCGGCCGCCGCGACGCCCCCTTTCCGCGTATCGACCGACACCCAGGCGCGCCCGCCGACCGCCGCGCAGATGGCGGGCAGCGTCGCGGCAAGCCGGCGGACCTCCTCGCGCCACGGGACCGGCGAAAAGCCCGGCCGCGTCGATTCGGCGCCGACATCCACGCCTTCCGCGCCGGCCGCGACCAGCTCCGCCGCGCGCCGGGACGCCGCCGGGGCGTCGACGGCCGTCCCGCCGTCGGAGAACGAATCCGGCGTCACGTTCACGATGCCGACCCAGCGCACGGCGGGGCGGGCGTCGCAGGCGGGGCCGGGAGGCGGACGGCTCATCGGCGCGGCCCCGTTCAGTCCGCCGGGCGCAGGGATTCGGCGTAGCGGACGCTTTCCATGGCATCCTTCGCGTAGTGGTCGGCGCCCATCCGGTCGGCATATTCCTGCGTCAGGACGGCGCCGCCGACGACGACCTTGCAGGCGGGCAGCTTCTCGTGCAGGAGCTTCACGGTCGCCTCCATCGCGGGCACCGTCGTCGTCATCAGCGCGCTCAGGCCGACGAGCGGGGCCTTCGCCTTTTGCGCGGCCTCGAGAACCGCCTCGGGCGGGACGTCGCGGCCGAGGTCGATCACCTCGTAGTCGTAGTTTTCGAGCAGCGTCCGGACGATGTTCTTGCCGATATCGTGGATGTCGCCCTTGACCGTCGCCAGCACGACGGGGAATTTCTTGGGACGTGCGGCGGCGCCGCCTTCCGCCAGCTTTGCCTTGACGATGCCGAACGCCTCCTGGGCGGCCTCGGCGCTCATCAGCAGCTGCGGGAGGAAGGCGGTCTTCGCCTCGAAGGCGCGCCCTACCTCGTCCAGCGCAGGGATGACGCACCGGTTGACGACGTCCAGCGCGGCCATCCCGCCCTCCAGGACGGCGGTGGCGGCCTGCGCGGCGGCGGACTTGAGGCCGCGGACGATCGCCTGCCGCAGCGCGTCCGCCGGCGAAGAGGCCGCGGCGTCGGCGGATGGCGCCGGAGATGCCGATGCGGCCCCCTGGGCCGGCGCGCCGGGCGCGGCATCGGCCGTCGCCGGCCGGCTGGCGGCATAGGCGATGTAGCGCGCGCAGTGCTCGTCCTGCCGGGCCAGCGCGCAGAACGCGTGGTAGGCGTCCATCATCTCGCGGGAATGCGGGTTCATGATCGCCGCGTCGAGCCCCGCCCCCATCGCCAGCGTGAAGAACGCCGCGTTCACCAGCGGCCGCAAGGGCAGCCCGAACGACACGTTGGAGACGCCCAGGCTCGTCCTGATGCCTTTGGCATGCAGCCGACGGATGCATTCGAGCGTCGTTTCCGCGGCCGCCGGGTCGGCGCTCACGGCCATCGCCAGCGGATCGACGACGACGTCCTCGGGCCCGATGCCGTATTTTGCCGCCTCGGCGATGATGCGTTCGGCGATCGCCACGCGTCCGGCCGCATCCGGAGGAATCCCCGCCTCGTCGAGGGTCAGCGCCACCACGACGCCGCCATATTTTGCCACCAGCGGCAGGATCGCGGCCATCGACTCGGCCTTGCCGTTCACCGAATTGACCAGCGCCTTCCCGTTATACATCCGCAGCGCCGCCGCCATCGCCGCCGGGTCGCTCGTGTCGACCTCCAGCGGGAGCTCGACCACCGCCTGCAGCTCGCCGACGGTCCGCACCAGCATCGCGCGTTCGTCGATCTCCGGCAGGCCGACGTTCACGTCCAGGATGTCCGCGCCGGCCTCCTTCTGGGCCACGCCTTCGCGCAGCGCATAGCCGAGGTCGCCCTCGCGCAGCGCCGCCTTGAAC
This sequence comes from Kiritimatiellia bacterium, assembly GCA_045627965.1. Taxonomy (GTDB): domain Bacteria; phylum Verrucomicrobiota; class Kiritimatiellia; order CAIQIC01; family Lenti-01; genus RGIG3636. The sequence continues at coordinate 12,122 of JAZQOP010000205.1, forward strand.
GCCTTCTTGCCCGTCGGGTTGATCCGCTCGCCCACCAGCACCGGCCGCCCCCCCAGATCGACCGCGCGCGCCCAGCTCGACACGACCGTCCGCCCCTTGCGCCCCGGACGCCGCCACCCCGCCGCCCCCACGCGCGCCACCATCGCCCCGATGTGCTCCGGCCGCGTCCCGCAGCAGCCCCCCATGATCGACGCCCCCATCGCCGCGATCTTTTCCATCTCCCCGGCGAACGCCTCGGGGCCCGTCTCGAAGACCGTCCGTCCGTCGCGCAGCGTCGGGAGCCCGGCGTTCGGGCTGACCATCACCGGCACCGACGCCGCGGCCAGCAGCCGTTCCGCGACGGCGCGCATCTTGTCCGGCCCGACGCCGCAGTTCACGCCCAAGGCATCCACGCGGAGCCCTTCGAGCAGGGCGACCATCGCCTCGGGCGGCGTCCCGCCCATCAGCTTGGCGCCCTCGTCGTAGGTGTTGCTGGCGACGACGGGCAGGTCGCAGCGCTCCTTGGCGGCGAGCACGGCCGCCTTCGTCTCGTAGGCGTCGTTCATCGTCTCGACCAGCACCAGGTCCGCGCCGCAGCGCGCGCCGATCTCGACGACCTCGCCGAAGATGTCCACGGCCTCCTCGAAAGGCAGGTCGCCCAGCGGCGCCAGCATCTTGCCCGTCGGCCCGATGTCCAGCGCGACGAACGCCTCGCGCCCGCACGCCGCCACGGCCGCCTTCGCGTTCCGCACCGCCGCCTCGACGACCGCCGCCAGGGCCGGGCGCCCTTCGCGGCCGTCGAACTTCAGCCGGTTCGCCCCGAACGTGTTCGTCGTCACGATGTCGCTGCCGGCCGCCAGATAGGAGGCATGGAGGGCGACAATCGCCTCGGGGCGCGTCAAGTTCCACATTTCCGTCAGCTCGCCCGGGCGCAGCCCCTGGGCCTGGAGCATCGTGCCCGTGCTCCCGTCGAAAAACAGACGCCCCGCCGACAACCGATCCAAAAACCTGCTCTTCACCGTTCAACCTCCTGCATCAAACCGACCTGCGATACGCGCATCCCGTCCGGCCGCATCGCGCACAAGCCCCGGCCCGGCAACCGCCCGGGGGGACCTCCGCCGCCGAGCCGATCCCGGCCACCGCCGACACCGACTTGCTCGGGACCATCAGGCAGCCGTCCGTCAAGCCGACGCCGATACGCTTGCCCGGCTCCAGCCATGCGAACAGCCCCCGCTGCCCCTCCTCCAGCGCCCAGCCGCCATAGCCGGGGCTGAAGCGCGGGCGCAGGGCCATCCCGGGGCCCGCCTCCTGGGCCCAGCCGTCGCAGAGCCGGTCGCACCAGGCCTCGATGGCCACGGCGCCGGCCGCCTGCACCGCCGCCGCCCGCGCCGCCGACAGCCGTCCATATTTCGCCAACAGGCGGTCCACCCCTCCCCCGACCGTCGCCACGAAGGCGACCGCCTCCGCGCAGCCCTCCAGATGGCGGGCCAGCCCCGCCGAACGGACCTCCAGCGCCCCCAGCCGCACCCCGTCGCCGCCCGGCGCCGCCGCCACGGCCGCCCGCACCAGGCCTGCCCGGCACGTCAGCGGCGCCTCCACCTCGGCGGCGCCCG
>JAZQOP010000206.1:0-10110 GCA_045627965.1 Kiritimatiellia bacterium
CATGTCGTTCTGTGAGCCAAGGAGTTGGATTGACCTGTTGTCTTCCTAAGACCGCTTGGCCTCCGACTTCTTCACCTACGACCCCGACGGCAACATGACCTCCGACGGCACGTGGTCCTACGCCTGGGACGCCGAAAACCGCCTCATCGAAGTCCAGCCCCTCGTCACCAACCTCGACTCCACCCTTGTCCAATACATGTATGACGCCCAAAGCCGCCGTATCGCCCGCCGCGAGTTTGCATGGAACGACTATCTCGGCGAAACGACTTGGCATTACGTCCAAGGCCGCGCTTTCCGCTACGACGGCTGGAACCTCCTTCATGAACGAAAGCCCTCCATCGTCCCCCGCACCCCGCACCCCTATATTTCCCAGACTAACCTCGCCTTGACCGGCATTGGCGGCCCTGTTGCCGCCTCCTACCTCTGGGGCCTCGACCTCTCCTCGACCCTCCAAGGCGCCGGAGGTGTCGGCGGTCTTCTGGCCATACTGCCACCTGCCTCCTGTCTCCTAACTTCTGCTTGTGACTCCAACGGCAACACCACCGATTTGATGGATACCAACGGAGCCGTTGTCGCCCAGTACGACTATGATCCATATGGAAGCACTATTGTGAAATTCGGAGAGAAGGCCGATATAAATCCTCTCCGGTACAGCTCAAAATATCGCGATGAGGAATCCGGATTTTACTATTATGGCTATAGATTCTACAACCCGGGGCAGGGACGATGGCTATCCCGAGACCCCATTGAAGAGGGAGGCGGAGTCAATCTGTTTGTCGCTGTCAACAATGCTCCTGTTGATTTGTTTGATGCATTTGGTGAACGAGCTATTTCATTCGAGATTAATGGTCGACAAAGCCCTCTTGGAATTAGTTTCTTCCTGCGTTTTTCGGCTGTCTCGACAGAATGCCCAATAGAAATTGAAGGAGGTCTCTTCGGTGCAGCTGAATGGCAGCCCCCGGGATTGCGATATATTCAGCGGCCAATGGATTGGTTTAACATTCATCTCGAGCTTGGTGCACGAGGAGGCATTCAGGGGAAGATTAACTATTCGGAGTGCTTCGGGCTTCACGAAACAAAGGTCTGTGGTCGGATTGAAGCGTTCGGGCGTGCTGAGTATCGGCACCAAGGTTATCATGATCCAGCAGGCCGGTTTACGCGATTCCGTTTTGGTGCGGGCGCGGATGGTGGATGCGATCTTTGTTTGGATTTGTGTTCCGGTGCTGTGTCTCTCGACTGCGCGTTGAACTATTATGCATATTTGCATTTTGGTTTCGCTACTTTTAATCGTACTTACAACTACGGTGGAGCACTTTCAGGCAGTTGGCAGTTAGGGACATTTCCTCAAGCCGCTATTTTGAAGGATTACTGCAATAAGGTATCCGATCCGAACAACTGCTGTTGTATTGAAAAATATGGAATTGAAAAATATGGAAGATCAGCTCTTGCTCCTTAGCGGCCACCGGGCTGCGGTAACTCTTGTTGCCAAAAACAGTATGCTCGTGGTAACGCGGCGGGCGGCACCATTTGCTCTTGCGATGTTGTTTGCATTTTCTGCATTGTTGCTTATCGGACTTCTGCTTTTCGGCGTCGTTTGCATTTGGATCATGCTGAAAGTAGCTGTTACTGAAACATCATTGCTTGCCTTCGTGGTTTGCGTTGTTTTCTTCGCCGCATTTCTTCCGGGGTGTTATGCCTTTCTCTCTATTCAAAGCCTGTTGTTTCCATTTGAGGCGCGGATAGATGTGAATCATCGTTTTTACTTGCTGAAAAACGGGTTCATGATTGCTCGCCTGGCGTTGGCGGGAGATGCGACTGTTTCCATTGTTCCGGTGTACAGCCGTGGGGCTTGGGGGTGTGCCGTGAATCTCAAGAGGGGCAGAAACCTGTGTTCTTGGCCTGTTGTTCCATCAACCGTTATTGGGACAAAACACGATGCCTTTGTGGAAGCGGAACGTGTCAAGCTGTTCATCGAGAGTGCTGTGCCTCCCCTTCGTGTCGTTTTGGATCAATGGGGCACAACACAGATTAGGCCAAACGTTGAGTACATCCGCTAGGGCAAAACCAAGGGGCCAGCCCCCGAGAAAGCACAGATTGACCTCCGACTCTGAAGAACAAAAGCCGACGGAAAGTCCACTACCATGACACACACCCATACAGACTGGCCCCGGACGCCGGGAATCGCGGCGCTCGTGGTGCTGGCGGGGGCGGCGCGGGGCGGGGAGATGAACAATCCGTGCCGGCCTGAGGCGGAGCGTCCGGGGGCGTGCTGGGAGTGGGACGGGACGAATTGCGTGTGGGGGTATTGTCCCGGGCGCTGCCGGGGAGAAGTGCTGCGAGAAGGGGGAGGTGTGCGAACGGGGGCAGGAAGACGAGATGTGTTGCGGGGGATGCGGGTGGTGGCGGATGCCGGGGGCCGGAACTTCGAGCTGCGGTGCTGGCCCCGGGGTGAGTACGGCCAGGGGACGCCGCCGGGGTCCTGGCGGGTGGAGACGGCGCCGGACGGGGAAACTCTCATGATGATCATCGGCTTCAAAAAATGTGAATGACAAACGAATATTTGTGAATGGTAACAGGGTCCATTTGATGCGGTCATGCTCTTCTACTCTTATTTACATAATTCGATTGGCAAAAGGAATTCTTTCGGTAAGAACGGCGCCACCACCCTCTACGTCGCCAACGAACTCAACCAGTACACCAACGCCCTGGCCGGCGGCCGCGCCCCCACCTACGACCCCGACGGCAACATGACCTCCGACGGCGAGCACCATTTCACCTGGGTCGCCGAAAACCGCCTCGTGGGCGTTTCCCCCCGTGTCCTGATCACCGGCAGCCGCACCTATTCCTACGAATACGACCACATGGGCCGCCGCGTGAAAAAGATCGAAAAGCGCCACGCCATGGCGGAATCCGACTGGATCGTCCACACCTTCGACTACGACGCCTGGAACCTCCTCCGCGAGCGCATCCAGGCCGCCGATGCCATGACGACCAACCAATACACCTGGGGTATCGACCTCTCCGGCACTCTCCAAGGCGCCGGCGGCATCGGCGGCCTCCTCGCCGTAATCTGCGACGATGGCGCGTACCTGCCCACCTATGACGCCAACGGCAACATCACCGAATACGTCTCAACCAACGGCGAAGTCGCAGCCCACTACGACTACTCGCCCTTCGGCGAAACCCTCGTATCCTCCGGCCCCCTCGCCGCCTCGTTCACGCATCGGTTCAGCACCAAACCATGGTGCCAAGCAACGGGCTTATGCGAATACCAGTACCGCAAGTACACGCCGAGAATCGGAAGATGGATGAGCCGAGACCCTATTTGGGAAATAGGTGGAAGAAATTTATTTTCATATTGCGAAAACAATCCAATTAATGAGTATGACTTTCTTGGCCTAAAAAAGTGTTATCGTTGGATGCTTGTCACTTTTTATAGTGGTCAACCCCCAAAAGACGGGCGTGCTAGTTATCAAAAATCGGATTTGACCGAAGATGATGCTGCGGTGGGGTTGACCAATTGGACGAACACAAATGGGACGGTATCAAAAGTTCGAAATGCAAATGGTCCATCCGATTGGGCATATCCTGTCTATACAAAGTTTATCGTCCATCGACTCACGAAAAGCGGAAAGAAAACGGATGGCAGGGCCGTCCGAGATTCTGGGAAAGGGTGGGCGTATCCTCGTAAGAATCTTCCAGGCGGCGTTGCCGTAGATGAATGGCTAGATCTCTGGATGAAAAATCAGACGAAAGCAAGGGAGCTTGGAACTGAAATCGATTTGGTTGAATACGAAATCGAAGATGATTGTGATTGCCTTAAAGGATGGAGCGAAGACAAATTTCTAACCATTCCTGAAAATTTACAAAAAATCATTTCTGGTGGGGAAGAGGTAAATACCGGCGTAAAGGTTAACTATCCAACATGGTGGCCCAATCACGATGGCCAATCAGTTGAGTAACGCGAGGATAGAATAATGCAAACGCACAGAAGATATAGTTTTGTGTTTTTGTTTTTGACCTGTGGAATAGGATGTTTTTCGTGTTTCCTGGGTTGCTATGGATTGCCCCATGAAATTGACAAAGAGAAGCAAATGACTTCTGACGTCAATATGATTTTTTACTCCGATTCTTTAGGGCGAATATTTGTGCAGGAAGCTTATCCCGCGACCAATATTCTCGAAATTGGAGATGTTTTTTCAGAGTCTGTTTCGCCTTCAAAAACACTTGGCGTTCTGTGGGGACAAAATGGAGAAACGAAACGATAAGTCTTATCTATATTCGATCCTGCGGCAACAGGACACGTTTTCCGAATCAGTCAGCCCAATGCCAGTGTTCGGGGATTTACCCCAATGTGGTTTTCTACATTGCTAGGAGATGTTCTCGTTGTTCACTGTTCAACAGATACACATTTTGACTGCTTATACGCATTATTGCCAGAATGCCGAGAAGGAACAATATCGTGTAATCTTCTCTACATGACACCATTTATCCTGAATGACGATATTAATCATTTCTATATCCAGCAAGACACTATTCAACTGTCGGCATCAGGTGTTTTGTCCTTTACGGTTTTTTGTAGTAGCCAATCCAATAAATCTAGCCTAACAACACAAGTTTCCATTCCGCTTTTTTGGACGCCAGGGGGCCGCCAGGGGACAGGCCATTAGGACACAAGGGGACAGGCCATTAGGCAATGACAAAACGAAAAGATGATAGCCTATAATTTCAACGAAGATTCTCCGCATGCCGATGTCGTCTGGGTCTTGTGGTATGCCGCAGACTCCGCTCACGCCCTCGGCCCCGACTACGCCGTCACCTACGCCTACGACGAATACGACCGCTTCTCAACCGTCGCCGTCTCGAACGGCCCCACCTTCACCTACACCTACCTCCCCGGCACCTCCCTCCTCGCCGGCTACACCAACACCCTCGGCCTCTCCGTCGCCTACGAATACGAACCCCACCGCGACCTCAAAACCCTCGTCTTCAACGCCTGGTCCACCAACCCCATCTCCACCTTCGCCTACACCTACGACGCCATCGACCGCCGAATCCAACGAGTGGATTCGGGCCTGACGACCAACGTATTCGACTACAACACGCGATCCGAACTGATCAATGCGGTCATGGGAACCAACACCTATTCCTACGCCTACGACCCCATCGGCAACCGCACGGAAAGCGTGGAAAACGGCCTCACCACCACCTACGCCGCCAACGAACTCAACCAATACACTACGCTGAATCCAGGTGCACCAAACAGTACGCCATTCTCCTATGATGCGGATGGCAACATGACCTCCGACGGCCGTTTCTTGTACATGTGGAACGGCGAAAACCGCATGGCCGTGGCCTCAAATGACGAAGTCGTTGTCACCTACGCCTACGACTACCAGGGCCGTATGGTCAACAAGAAAATCTCACGCGAAGGAGGAGAGGAGCAGAGCATTTCCTACAACTGGGACAACTGGAACATTATCCGTGAGACTCTTGCAACGAACAACACTCCTCAAACCACTCACAACGTGTGGGGCTTGGACCTTGACGGCACACTGCAAGGCGTGGGCGGCGTCGGTGGTCTCTTGGTCGTTATCCGTGATTGCAGGCCATATTTCTCTACTTATGATGCCAATGGGAATGTGGCGAAGTACGTTTCATGGCGGGGAGAAATTATGGCGTATTACGACTACTCACCGTTTGGCGTGCCGGTTATCGTCTCCGGACTGCTCGCCTCAACTTTTAGCCATCAGTTTAGTACCAAGCCGAACTGCGCGTTCACTGGGGTCAGCGAGTATCAATTGCGAAAGTATCGAGCAGAGATTGGCAGGTGGTCATCAAGAGATCCTATCGGTGGACGAAGTGGATTGAACAGCTATGGCTTTGTAGGCAATGTTCCTATTATTCTTATTGATAAATTTGGTTTGAAATATGAAAATCCCATAAGTAGACCTAGCGTCCCAATCGGCCCCAGATTTCCATCAGAACCCGATGGCGCGTATGGCAGCGGACCAGGAATGTGTGTTTGTTCGGAGCGCCCCGAGTTTTTGGATGCTGCGGTTGCTCTCTACAACGAGTGGTTAAACGCTTGGATGGAATTGAAAAAAGCCAAAGATGAAATGAAAAGGGCCAATGTTAAGAGGTCTGACAAGTATTTTCACTGTCTAGGCAGCTGTAATGCGGCCCGTGCTGGCTCTCGTCGCGCGGCAGATATGCTCGGACGATTTCGCGAACTTGAAGAGTTAGCTCGTCAACGCGTCTTGTGGCATTTAAAGCGGTACGACATCGAGTTCGAGTGCTTGCCTGTCAAGCAAATCCAAGATCCGGATGCCCATCAGACACGGGATTTGCTTCCTGTGGAACACGCTCAGGATTCTATTGAAGACTACGAGGCGAATAAGACGGGTTTTGATTGCCCGCTTGAAAAGACATGCGAAGAATGTTGTTGCAAGTATAAAGTAAATGGACTGTAATTCGATGCGTAAGTCAATTAAAATTGCTTTTTTATTGTTCCCATTCTTTTGCGTTTTAACCCTAATTCTACTCCTTGTGCTCCCGGCTGTTCTCGGGTACTCTGGCGAATTTACCACGTCACAGGAATCAGACCTCGCGAAGTACCCAGAATTGAATGCGTTTGTTTGTAAGATGCGTCACTTTTACGGAGATGTCGTAGATTTGGAATACGGCGTATTTCGGTTTTCCTATTCTTCACGTGAAACGAATCCAAAAATGATCCTACAAGCCATCCACGAGAAAGCTCTTGCGGATGATTGGCGGTTCATATCGGAAGGGAAGTATTCTCGACTCTACACAAAGAATCTCCATCGCTATCCGGCGCAAACGCATGACGACGTTGTATTCGTCGAGTATGATGCCAAAACAGAAATCATCCATATTGTATATGAGTAGACCCAACTTCAAAATCATGTGTTTCTTCAGAGGTCATGCCATTAGATGCTGGAAAGGGGGAAATCAAGCCTTATAATTCCGATTGAAGGCCGTAAAACATCGTGTCCCTAGGTTCATGTGCTGTCTTGCTGGCCGCCTTAACGTCCTTGGGACCTTCTACGCCTACGAACCCCGCCGCGACCTCAAGACCCTCGTCTCCAACACCTGGGCCATCAACCCCATCTCCACCTTCGCCTACACCTACGATGCCATCGGCCGCCGCACCGCCCGCCTCGACGACGGATTGACAACCAACCTCTTTGCCTATAACCTCCGCTCCGAACTTGTCTCCGCCGAAATGGGCACCAACACCTATTCCTACGCCTACGACCCCATCGGCAACCGAACCTCCACCTCAGAAAACGGTGCGACTAACGTCTATATCTCCAACGAGCTGAACCAGTATACCACGCTGAATCCCGGTGCCACAAACAGCACGCCATTCGCCTATGATTCCGATGGCAACATGACCCAATACGGCGACCTCTTCTTCTTCTGGGATGCCGAAAACCGCCTGATTGGTGCCGCCTCCAACGGCAACTTTCTCGTCACCAACCGGTACGACTACATGAGCCGCCGCATAGAGAAAGCGACCTCCATGGAAACGAATGTCTTTCTTTACGACGGTTGGAATCTCCTCCGTGAAACCTTCGCTGCTCCCTCCGATTGCACAACCAACCAGTGCATCTGGGGTCTCGACCTCTCCCAGTCCCTCCAAGGTGCTGGTGGCATCGGCGGCCTCCTCATGCAACACCACTCCGACTACACATCGCCTTGTTTCTCCTGCTGCGATGCCAACGGCAACATCACCGACCTGCTTGACGAAGACGGCTCCCCCGTCGCCCGGTACGAATACGATACCTTCGGCAACACCACCGTTCAATCCGGCAATCGTGAGCCAGACAATTCGTTCCGCTTCAGCACAAAACCCTGCGATGAAGAAACAGGATTATGCTACTATGGATACAGATTCTACCACCTAAGATTGGGCCGATGGGTCAACAGGGATCCGTATGGGGAAAGTGGAGGAAATAATTTGGTCGGATTTGCAAACAATGATGCTATCAATGGTATCGATATCTTTGGATTACAGTGCTGTTGCAAATGTCTCTCGGCAGCAATCAGTTCATGGAACTGGGTCATTGAAAGTCCCAGTAACGTAGAAGAAGCTAAACTGTGGAGTTTTTTGGGATACATATCGTACCGGGTTGGATTGAACATACACTATGACTTTGAAACACAAGGGGAGCAAGGGTGCACTTTTGTCCAAAGAGAATATGGGAATCTAACCCTTCAACGCAACTCGGGGGGAAGAACTATCATTAAACGCCAAGAATTCGATGGTCACGTCAATGAAATCAGTGGGAGCATGGTTGACGAGTCGGGTGCTTCGTTCGCCCAGGCACAACTTCTGGATGCGATAAATGCCGAAATATTCAGGATGGTCACTGGGTCAAACCCCGAAGCGAACAGGGATTACCACCCTCCTGACAGGCCGTTGCAACTGGAAAGTGGCGTGTACGAATTAAAATATCATCTAGACATCACGATTGAGTGCCACGGATCTGACGGGAGTCATGCCTCAGCCACGCGTCTTGTTGAATCCTCAAAGAAATTCACAGTATCGGATATTTTTGTAAATTGGGCGTTACCGGAATGAAATCTTCCTTCTTTACAACGGTTGTTGTGCTGTGCTTGTGCTTTTCAGGCCTTTCAAATGCCGCCGAGACGGATGTGCTTTTGGAAAAGGCGGTTGAAACGTATGGCCATGAACGCATTCACCATCCCAAACAACTGTTTTTCAAGGCAAATGACGTCATGTGGTTGGAACTTCCAGTCGAGATGAGATATTTTGTTGAACTCGGCGACCGGGCCTTGCCCATGCTCTCCGCAACACTAGATGACAGCGAATGGGGCTTGGAAGTCAAAGGACTTGCACGTTTCGCCATCATCCAAGGATGGGAAGGAGTGGGACCATTTCAATGGGAACATTCAGGCGGGATGTACATGAAATACATGAACAAGGTTTCCCCGGAGTTGAGAAAATTGGTTTCATCTTCCCTGTTTCAAGTTCTCCAGTATTCCCTGTCCATGAATACACAGGCGTCATTCAGCATCGGAGCGGACGATGGAGGACCATCACGGGACGTGGAGTTGACAATTGCAAAAACAAGTCCTTCCTTCTTGTGGATCAAAACCGTGGTGGAGATTTTGTTGGTGCCGGCAAAACACGGCTCGGTCCCCGACGATTGCTTGCACATCGAACGGAATGAAGATGTCCCTTCCTCTTTCGATGCTCCATATGCACCAATTGAATACGGGCAACAGATTGTTATCCATTATCCCGTCGATGCCACCTCGGCCAAGCTGCTTTCCGGCGTAAGTCACATTATGGTTCCAATTTATTATCGGCTGGAGGAGGATGGGCCGGCAAATGTGACCCTTCTGACTTTCCGCTCGCATGACGGGGACAACGAAACGTTGAACGACCGTGGCACATCAGGGCATGTTGACGAATGATGAACGAACACACTCTCAACGATGCTGATCGGCCTGTCGTTACTGACTGGTATTCATGCCGTCCCGTCACCCACGACTACGACGCCTTCGGCCGCTTCTCCACCGTCGCCGTCTCCAACGGTGCCACCTTCACCTACTCCTACGTCCCCAACTCCTCCCTCCTCTCCGGCTACACCAACGACCTCGGCCTCTCCGTCGACTACGCCTACGAACCCCTCCGCGACCTCAAGACCCTCGTCTCCAACGCCTGGGGCACCAACGTCATCTCCACCTTCGCCTACACCTACGACCCCGCCGCCCGCCGCACCGCCCGCCTCGACGACGGATTGACAACCAACCTCTTTGCCTATAACCTTCGCTCCGAACTCACCTCCGCCCACATGTCCACCAACCTCTACGCCTACACCTACGTCCCCATCGGCACCCGCCTCTCAGCCACCGAGAACGGCGCCACCACCCTCTACGCCGCCAACGAACTCAACCAGTACACCAACGCCCTGTCCGGCGGCCGCGCCCCCACCTACGACCTCGACGGCAACATGACCTCCGATGGCGAGCACCATTTCACCTGGGATGCCGAAAACCGCCTCGTGGGCGTCTCCCCCCGTGTCCTGATCACCGGCAGCCGCACCTATTCCTACG
>JAZQOP010000207.1:0-4354 GCA_045627965.1 Kiritimatiellia bacterium
GCGACCCATGTAGTCGTATTCGTACTCATAGATCCGGCTGCCCGTGATCAACACGCGTGGAGAAGCCTTCACCAGCCGGTTTTCGGCGTCCCAGGTAAACTGCCAACTGCCAGATGAGGTCATGTTGCCGTCGGCATCATAAACGGGTTCGACGGCTCCCTCATTGATGTTGGTGTATTGGTTCAGCTCGTTGGCCTGATATAGGTTCGTGACTGCGTTGACGCTGGCCTGTTGTCGATTGCCGATGGGGTCGTAGGCGTAGGAGTAGGTGTTGGTACCCATAGTTGCACCGATAAGTTCGGAGCGAACATTGTAGGAAAAGGTGTTCGTGGTCAAGGCCGAATCGGTGGTGTCAAGGCGCTGGGTGCAACGGGAGAGGGCGTCGTAGGTGTAGGCGAAGGTGGAGACGACGTTGGTCCCGAAGGTGTTGGAGACGAGGGGGGTGCGGCGATTCATGGTGCTTGATTCCATTATCCCATTCAAATTTTCCAGCTTATATGCCGCTTTCTAATTCACCTTTTCTCCACAATCATCACATTATGTCAATATGTAAATGATAAAAATATAATGGGCAGACACTATATAATGTAGCCATCAATTTATCTTCAGTGGACGGAGTACTCTGTCAGCTTCCACTTTCAGGTTGCCCGCTCCCTTGTGACGAGATAATTTACATGTGCATCCACAAGACATAAACAACCCATGAATGCTCTTCCATGCATAGAAAAACTTCAACGCCGCTACTCCCACTGTGTAAAAAGGCTCGCTTGAGAATTGTTGTGTCATGTTCTGGCTGCCACCAAGGTCTCGCCGTCAAAGTCGTGCTGATGGTGGGATTGGAATCGGGTAGTTTCGCCACCTGATGGCGAAATGATTCGATGGAGTGATTGGGAATGGTCAATTTTGCAACAAAGGCAGGATCTGGAAAACCCTCACGAACATATAAATGCAACCCTTGGGTTCCATGTGGGAATTCCAACCCAGTTCTTGCTTCAATCATGGCGATTGCAGCTGCATCAAAAGACTTGGCATCCAATTCGGTGACCTGTGCATGACCATAATAATTCTCGGATTCCAACAACTGTATTCCACTCATCACAACTATTGCTAAAAAAACTATTACCATCTTTTCTTTCCTTCCCGGTTTCTGTTCGTCCTGTCGTGTTGCCGCTTTTCCGCTCCCCAACTGTATTCTTCAGTCCAATTCCACCACATATACTGACGGGCCATCCCTGATAGAGGAAATAACTTTGCATATCTCCCAAAGGAATCAACATCCATGCTATTATACATCCAAATATGAAGTGTAGCTGTCTTGCATTCGCAGTCAATGGCATCAACCGTAATATAAATACCAAATGAGCCAATCGCACTTGTCCAAAGTTCATTTGGCTGAATCCCTGTCATAAGATACGAAATAAATGCTTTTTTCGCAGTTTTCGGATCCGTTCCGTCTGGAAAATCAACCCAAGAGTCCCATGCAGCAGAATCTGCCTGGGGTGGATCTGTCCTGCCAGGTTTCCAAGTCAAACTTGTTTGATGACGGCTTTGCCATTCCGTACAGTCAATCGGAATGCTATTCTTGGCTTGTTCGACAACAGATTGAACCTCTCCCCAATTCCTAACATGCTGTGTATATTCATCATCTGGCCCCATAATCCAAAGCCTTTCATCAGTTTGTGCGGAGAAAAAAGCATCCAATATTTCTCCAACTGTGGTTAAGCCTAAAAAATCTAGGGAGTTTGCAGGGTTATTGTGGATGAACAAATACAAATTGGGAGTATCACATTCTTCGGTGTTATCGCGAGTTAGCCAAATACTGTTAGTGGGGGAGTAGTAGCGGAAGCCGTAGTAGTAAAGTTCGGTGCCGTTATCATAGTGTTTGGTGCTGAAGCGGAAGGGGAAGGCGTCGGAGTTGGGGCCGGTTTGGAGGATGGTGTTGCCGTAGGAGTCGTATTCGTAGTGGGCAAAAAGGGTGGCCGTGTCGTCGAGGATTTCGGTGATGTTGCCGTTGGCGTCGCAGAAGGTGAAGGCGTTGGTGGCGGAAAAGCTGGACTGGAGGAGGCCGCCGACGCCGCCGGCACCTTGGAGGGTTTGGGAGAGGTCGAGGCCCCAGAGGTAGGAGGCGGCGATGTGACCGAAGTGGCCAGTCAGAGAGAGATTGGTCTGGGGGATGTAAGTGGGCGGAGTACGGGGTATGAAGGGGGGCTTGCGTTCCTGAAGGAGGTTCCAGCCATCGTAGAGGTAGGCGCGGCCTTGGACGTAGTGCCAAGTCGTGTCGCCCAGATAATCACTCCAGACGAACTCGCGGCGGGCGATGCGACGACTCTGGTTGTCATACATATATTGGACGAGGGCGGCGCCGAGGTTGGTCGTGGCGGGACGGGCTTCGATGAGCCGGTTTTCCGCGTCCCAGATGTAAGTCCAATCGCCGTTTCGGGTCATGTTGCCGTCGGGGTCGTAGGCAAGGGCGGGGGTGTCGGGGGCGATGGCGGTATATTGGTTGAGGGCGTTGGCGGTGTAGAGGTTGGTGAGGCCGTTTTCGACGGTTTGCTGGCGGTTGCCGATGGGGTCGTAGGCGTAGGAGTAGGTGTTGGTACCCATAGTTGCACCGATAAGTTCGGAGCGAATATTGTAGGAAAAGGTGTTCGTGGTCAAGGCCGAATCGGTGGTATCGAGGCGCTGTGTGCGGCGGGAGAGGGCGTCGTAGGCGTAGGCGAAGGTGGAGACGACGTTGGTGCCGAAGGTGTTGAAGACAAGGGGGGGGCGGCGATTCATGGTGCTTGATTCCATTATCCCATTCAAATTTTCCAGCTTATATGCCGCTTTCTAATTGCCTGTCCCCTTTTCTCCAAGGGCTTTGAAGAGTGACACTAAAACATTCAACGCCGTGCAAAAAATTAGAAACCACCAAAAGCCCCGAAACAGTTTCGCGGATCGCCGGTCACTGCGAATCCATTCATTATAGCGCTGCCTATTACGAGCCTTTGTATCTGCCGACACCAAGTAACGGTAGTAAAGCACGACAACTCCACTTACTGCACAAAGCACTGTTTCGACGACAAGCAACGGCTCCATTTTAATTTCCTCCTCCATTCTGGGAATGCGATTCATCTTCTTGAAAAATCATTTCCCACGCGCCGGAACTTAGATCATATATGCTATTCCACATACCGTAGTAATCTAGACCAACAGAAAAAGTCTGCATACCCGCACCTGTTACATGGCCATAGAATTGAAGTTTGCTCTCAACCTTCATAACCACAACCCCGGAAGGTGTAGTCATTGGGATCTCGGGGTATGTTTTCCAGATGATCCCCTTCTCCATCATCGTCTTCCATGAGAGATTGATGGTGTAACAGGCGCAAACGATGTCGATCGTATACACTGCTAATCGGGTAATTTGCTGGCCCATGGGGGACATAGGTTCTCCTCGGATCGCTTCATATGTCTGTTGAACGACTATCACTTGGAGGGGATCAGGTGGACCTTTGTCGTTGAACCCAGCAATTAGCGAGTTGAGGCCATTTGCAATATTCGCAGTTCCCCACACGGCGAGACCAATCGCAATTGGAGTTGCCATACCCGCCGAACCGATTTCTGAAGTGCCAACAGCAACCCACATCATGATGCCTGAGGCCATCTGCAGGGCGCCTTGAACAACTGTTCCCCAGTGAACTAAACCAAACTTATCGATGTAGAGAACCGGGTTATTGTTGACGAAACCGTAGAGGTTTAGTCCCCCTCTTTCTGTTATGGAATCCCTGCTTAGCCATCTCCCCATCTGTGGGCTATAGAATCTGTAGCCGTAATAGAAGAACCCGGTTTCCCTATCCCAAAACTTGGAACTGAACCGATACGGATTGGCATCCGCCTGGTCGCCGGATTGGGCAATGGTGTTGCCGTAAGGGTCGTATTCGTAGTGGGCGACAACGGCTCCATTGGTATCCACCAGATCGGTGACGTTGCCGTTGGCGTCATACGCAGGAGTCAGGAGACAGGAGTCAGGAGACAGAATGGTGAGTAGCCCACCGACGCCCCCGGCGCCTTGCAACGAGCCCGAGAGGTCAAGACCCCAAACGTATTGGTTGGTTGAAACCGCGCCATCAAACTCTACGCGCTCCCGGATTAGGTTCCATCCGTCGTATTCGAACGACCGAATGGTCCACGTGAACATGGGCATAGTGTGTCGTTTCTCCGTTTTCTTCACGCGGCGACCCATGTAGTCGTATTCGTACTCATAGATCCGGCTGCCCGTGATCAACACGCGTGGAGAAGCCTTCACCAGCCGGTTTTCGGCGTCCCAGGTAAACTGCCAACTGCCAGATGAGGTCATGTTGCCGTCGGCATCATA
>JAZQOP010000208.1:0-8166 GCA_045627965.1 Kiritimatiellia bacterium
ATTGCGGACGGCGGCAAGAAGTCGGTTTCGACCATCGACGTGGACGGCGAACTGTTCGCGACCATCCAATTTGCCGGAGAGCGTGGAGTTTGGAAGCGCAGAGGAGTGCTGGAGGCGGCGGCACGCGGGCTTCGGTCGAAGCTGGAGCACAAGGCTCGGTGGCGTGCGAACCGATTGGCGAAGAGGACGGCGGAAAAGTCATGAAGAGATTCAACGCTTGCGACTGCTACATTTCTAGCTACTCAAACCGCGGGGAGGAGGAGGTCGACATCAGCTATGCCTGCACGCTTGGACCTCGCAAGCAAGGCCTGTGCAGATTCTGCTTTGGCGAGCTCGAGCCGCCGGAGGAGAACACGGAGTGCTGCCGGTGCGAAAACTGCAACTGCATGAGCCCTGATGCGCAGATGGATGCGCTGAAGCGTGCGCTTGCGGCCGGGCTGAAGGCGCTGAAGGAGATGGAGGAGGCGGAAGAATGAGCGCCGTCCTGCATTTTCGTTTTGGAGGGATTCCGCCGCGTCGCACGTTGCAGAGCGGGCGGATTGTGCGAGTGGTGAACGGGCAGCCGGTGTTCGTGACTGCGACTCGTGTGCGGATGGAGGCGACGGAGATGCTTCACGGATTCCGCCGGCAGCTGCCGGAGGGATGGAAGGCCAGCGCTGAGCCGGCATTTGTCGAGATTCGGCTGTTCTACCCGATGCTGAAGGGGGAGGAGCTGCCGGAAGGCGTCGAGATTCCGCACGACGTCCGTCCCGACGCGGACAACCTTGTGAAGAGCATCCTGGACTCGATGACGAGGGCGCTTGTGTGGGTGGACGATGCCCAGGTCTACGATTTGAGCGTGAGCAAGTGGCGGTCGGCTGCGCCGTGCTGGGAGGTGGACGTCTGGTTTGGCGGGACGGTGAAATGGCGCGGCGAGGAGATCGACGTCGCCGAGTACCGCCGCAGGATCCGCCGGTGGCGCTCCGACGAGCGTAGGCGGTCCATGGGGGCGGCCGTGGACATGACGGGGGAGCTTTTCGGGCTCGAGGACGAGGAGGACGCATGAAGTGCGACCGCCCAGAATGCAACGGGGCCGACCACCACGGCCGCTGCCACAAGTGCCCGCACGACGGGGATCCGCGGTTGGCGAACATTCCGTGGGAGAAGACGCCGTGCAGCCGATGCGAGCTTCCGTCGGACGACCGTGCGGGCGGGCACGGCAGAGGCGTCAGCATGGAGACGATCCCGCCGGAGATCGTTGCGGACTGGCCTGATGCCGGAGAAATCGAGGTCGTCGACCGGCGGAAGGAGTACATGCTGGACGCGCTGAGGGCGCTGTCGTCGGTCAGCGAGAAGGCCGTCGTGAGCGTCCTTCTGCAGGCCAGGGGCATGACCGTCGACGAGGTGCGCCGGCGCACCAACGCCCTGTTCCACGAGGACCTGACCTTGCAGGCGGTCAGCTGGCGGATCCAGAACGCGCTGCGCGAGCTGGAGGCCAGGATCCGCCTGTAGTCGCACTTGATGAGGCGGCCATTTTTATGGTCGCAGTAAAACAGAACAATAACAGGCGAAATCCAGGCGCATTCAAGCGCGGGGACAGCCGCATCAACCGCCGTGGACGTCCGAAAAAGGGAGAGTCCATGTCGTGCATTCTGCGCGCCGTTGGAGCCGAGAAGGACGATAGCGGCGTCGAGCGCATGGAGCGGGTTGCTCGGAAGGCCTGGGAACTCGCCGAAGCCGGCAACACGACGGCCATTCAGTTCGTCTTTGAGCGCATGGACGGGAAGGTCAAGGACCGCCTGGAGGTCGAAGGGAAGTCGACGATGACGGTGGTGGAGGAGGTCGTCGCCATCCGTTCCGACGCGAAGGAGTAGCGCATGGAGACGGTGCGCGTGCGGATGCACGCCGTGCAGGCGGAATTCCGATCCAGCACGGCGCTCTACAGGGGGTTTACCGGAGGGCGCGGCGCCGGGAAGTCGTGGATCGGGGCGCACGACCTGCTGATGCGGGCGAAGCCTGGGCGGCTGTACCTGGTCGCGGCGCCGACGTACAAGATGCTGGCGGACTCGTCCATCCGCGCCTTCATGGGGCGTGCGGAGGAGCTGCGGTTCCTGAGGGACTTCAACCGGGCGGCGATGGTGGCGACGCTCGGCAACGGTGCGCAGGTCCTTTTCCGTTCGGCGGACGACCCGGACACGCTGCGCGGGCCGAACCTGTCGGGCGCGTGGTTCGACGAGGCGGGAGAGATGGAGGTCGATGCGTTCCGCGTCGCGATCGCGTGCCTTCGGGAGGCTGGCGAGCAGGGCTGGCTGTCCGCCACGTTCACGCCGCGAGGGCGGACGCACTGGACGTATGACACGTTCGCCACGGGGAAGCCCGACACGGCCCTGTTCTGCGCGCCGACGTCCGCTAACCCGTTCCTGCCGGAAGGGTTTGCCGACACCATCCGCTCGCAGTATCCGTCCGGCTTTGCCGCGCAGGAGCTGGAGGGCAAGTTCGTCGACCTGGGCGGCACCGTGTGCCGGCGCGACTGGTTCTCCGTCGTGGACGTGGCGCCGGAATGCCGGCGCAAGGCGCGGTGCTGGGACTTTGCCGCGACGCCGGATGGAATGGAAGGGCGCGGGGACTGGACCGTCGGTGCGCTGATGGGCGAGCGGACGGACGGCAAGGGCTGGGTGCTGCTGGACGTCGTGAGGGCCAAGGTTGCCGGCGGAGCCATCGCCGGGCTGGTGCGAAGGACGGCCGAGCTGGACGGTCGAGTGGTCGAGATCGGCGTCGAGCAGGAGCCAGGATCCAGCGGGAAGGTGGCTGTCGCCTACCTGACGCGGGAGCTCGCCGGGTTCAACGTCCGCGCCATTTCGCCGGCGGGCCGCGACAAGCTGACCAGGGCCATGCCGCTTCTGGCGCAGGCTGAGGCCGGGAACGTGGCCCTGCTTCGCGGCGAGTGGACGAGAGCCTGGCTGGACGAGGCGACGGCCTTCCCCGAAGGCGAGCACGACGACCAGATGGACGCAACGGCGCACGCCTTCAACGCGCTCGCCAGGCCGCGCTACGTCGGTTTCTCGATGGGATAGGACTTGTTTTTGCGGCCATTGGCATGGAGAAGAACTATGCCAGCGCGTAAAAAGCTCATCAACGGACCGTCCATCGCACCCCGCCGCGACGAAGAGGAAAAGGCCAAGAAGGCCAGGAAGCCCTATTTTGAGCCTCTGCGCTCGCTGAAGGCGCGGACCATCGAGGAAGATCTGCGGAACGACGTCAACAACGGCCTTTTCGCCCGTCCTGCGTGGACCTTCCACGAACTCGCCGCCACGTGCAGCCTTCTCGGCGACAAGGTGCGCTTCTGGAAGGCGCAGATCGCCGCGCTCGACTGGAAGATCACCATCTCCGCCGACGCCCAGGGCGAGGACGCGGATCCAGCCAAGGTCGAACGGGCCGAGGCGCAGAAGAAGGTGCTTTTCGAGCGCTACGACCGCATCCTGAACCTGAAGCAGGCGCTGAAGCACCTCGCCACCGCGCGCTTCTACGGGTTCGCCGTCCTGCGCATCGGCGACCTCAAACTGGAGCCGGTCATGCCGTGGAACGTCATCCATGACATCCAGTGGCTGACGCAGGAGCCGCCGACGTGCGGCTGGTACTTCAACCAGCGCGCCGAGATGAGCCTGTGGCGCGACAAGATGCCGCGCATGGACGTCGGCGGATACGTGATCCGCAATGGCGGCGACTGCTCCATGCTCGAGCTGATGAAGATGGCGTTCCGCGTCAACCGCATCATGGATTTCCGCGAAAAGGACCTCGAGAACGCCGCCAAGCGCCAGGTTCTGATCCTGACCGGCGGGAACCTTCCGGACGAAGGGGAAGAGCGCGACGAGCTGATGGGTGCCCTTCGCGGCGCCCGGGACGGCGAGTCCGCCGTCATCGCCAAGGGCGACCCGAACTGCCCGACGGAGATCATCCACGCGCCGGCGAGCCGCGGCCTCATGTACTACAACGAAGCCATCTCGCAGCTGGACGAGCAGATGACCAAGGCCGTCACGGGCGGGATGCTGACCATGCTGGCCATGCCTACAGGCATCGGCGAAGGCGCGTCCAGCCAGCACGCGGACACCCTGAAGGCCCTGGTCGCCGACGAAGTGTCCGAAATCAAGGCGGCGCTGTGGGAGGCCATCGACGAGCCGGAACTGCGCATGCGCGGCCTCCTGGAGCCTGGCGAGCGCCCGCTTGCGTCGTTCGACATCGGAGGCGAGGAGGTCAAGGATCCTTCCGCCGGCGCCGCGCTGCTTGCGACGCTGAAGCAGGCCGGCTACAAGGTCAGCGAACAGGATGCCGGCGAACTGGTCGGCCTGACGCTGGAAGAGGCCCCGGAGCCGTCCGGCGCACCTGGCGGCGGGTTCGCAGGGTTCGGAGGCATCGGCAACCGCGCAAAGTCGTGGGTCCAGGCGCTCCGCAACCGCGCCGAGGAGGTCCGCGAGGAAAGGCGCAAGGTCGACATGGACGCCGCATTCTTCCGGTTTATCGACGACCTCGCCAAGAAGTACGGCGGGGACGAAGTCGCGGACGAGGCATGGATCGAGAAGATGGCCTCACTCATCGAGTCCGCGCCGCCAGAGACGTTCGTCGATTCCGATACCCTCCAGGCGTGGCTCGAGGACGAGCTGCAGAAAGGCGCAGGAGTGGCGCTGTATGTCGCAAACAGTGTTGAACGTGTCCCGGCAGGGAACGGAAACGGCGGACAGTTCACTGGCGCAACGAACCCGCCAGCCGGAAAGATCCGCCCAAGAGAGCCGGAGACGCATGGACACCGTGACAACTACGGGACTACGGACGAGGATAAGCTGGCAGAAGACGCAGACAAGAACATGCGGCGTGGCTTGTCGGTCGTCACGCACCTGATGCGGAAAAAGGCAGGCTTCGAGCCAAAGTCAATGTTCCGTCGCGACACGGGTTGGATCGGGATTGACTATGGCGAACCTGGAAACAAAAACAAAGACTGGAGTGGAGGGCACGGACTTTCGCACATACTATCCAAGCATCCTGGGGCCGAAAGGCATCTGGTCGATGTTCTTCAAAACGGAGACGCATACAAGCACCACAAATCTGATCGGAAAGTAACGATCGTGAAGGACCGGACTGTCGTCGTCCTCTCAAAACACCGCACCGGTCGGTTGCTCATTACGGACTACGAAAACGCCTCCGAAAAACAAATCGCCGAGTATACGACACGCGGAAAATATCACGTAAAAGGGGAAAATTGAAAGGCGCGGTGCACATCGTCATTGCTTCGGAAGGCTACCGTCCGCGACCTATTCGCCAGCGGCGGAGGTTTCACGCCAGTGCCGATATCATGCCAAACCACTCGACTGATTGCAAGGGAAAATTATGAGTGACTCTATTCAGTTGCATTCAGCCACAAAAGATTTGACCCCCCATGCCGAAGACGAGCGGAATCTACATTGGCGGCGGCCGTGAAAAGGCCAAGGCGTTCGGGAAGCGGACGTCGAAGGCGTCGCCGCTGTCGGCCGAAGAGTGGGCGGACGTACCGCTTGCCGTTCGTGAGAACGCCTTTTGGAGCGCGAAGCTGGTCCATGCGAAGCACGTCAGCGACCTGAAGGCGGCGTGCAAGGATGCGCTGAAGGGCGGGCGCCGTCGCGTCCGCGACCTCCACTCCAGCAAGTGGACGGCTTCGGAGCTGGAGCAGGAAGTGGATCCGGCGACGGGCAAGGTCTCGCCAGGCAGCGGAGTCAAGCGCGGCGACATCGAGGTCCAGATGACCCGCGACATGATGGTCCGCGAGATGCGGTTCCGCGCCCACGAGCGCGGTCTGACGCCGGACGGGCCGCGGGACATCGAGAACATCGCATCGGCGCCTAGAATCCGCCTCATCCACGACATGGCCGTCGATTCGACGCGGGAACGTGTGCGCTTCGAGGAGGGTGCCGACCGCGATACGCTGTTCGCCTACCCGGCGCAGCGGCTCATCCGCGAGGAGTTCCGGCGCGTGCCTCGTGATTGGGGCGAGCGGTGGGCGCAGGCGGCGGCGGAGGTCGCAGGCGAAGGCGTCGCGACGAACGGCGAGTGGGTGGCGAGGAAGGACTCGCCGATCTGGACGGCCCTGTCTGCGTTCGGGCGCCCATACCCACCGTTCGACTACGGAAGCGGCATGGGCGTGGAGGACGTGGATCGAGACGAGGCGGTCGCGCTCGGGCTTGTCGAGCCGCAGGAGGAGATTTCAAACCCGGTCGAGCAGTACCAGCAGGATCTCGAGGCGAGCACGATGCAGATGGGCGAGGCCGAGAAGGAATGGCTGCGCAGCGTCCTCGAGGCCGAAGGCGGGACCGTCACCGAGACTCCGGACGGCATGATGCACTGGAGCGGGATCCACGGCGGGAAGCTCGACATCGACGGCGAAAGCGTCAAAAGCGCCGTCATGGACAAGCTCTACGCCAAGAAGGCGAAGCTCGCCGCCCAAAAGGCCGCCGCCGAGGAGGCCAAGGCCAAGGCGGAAGCCGAAGCGAAGGCCAAGGCGGATGCGGAAAAGGCCAGGCTCGTCGAGCTGCTCAAGAAGGAGCAGGAGAAAAAGGTTGCGGAGGAGGCAAAGAAGGCCGAGGAAGAGGCGAAAAGGACCTGAAGGCGCTGAACGAGGTCGCCGGCACGTCCCATAGGATCCACAGGAGCGAGGACGCGGACTACCGCTGGCGCATGGTCATCCCTGGCGCCGAGGCGAAGAAGCTGATCGCGGCGCTTGCCGAGGACGTTGACTACTCGAACTTCAAGGGAGTCATCGCACGGACGCCGGCGCAGCGCGACAAGCTGGACATTTTGCACCGCATCTGGTCGGCCATGTACACGTACCAGGAAGAGCGGCAGTAGCAAAAATCCAATGTTTTCAGCCATCCGGGCGCCGGGTGGCTTTTTTTGTGGCCATTTTTATGGAACTAGTCGTAAAAGTGGATATGAATGGCCTGACGAAGAAGCTCCAGGCCATGAAGGCGCAGCTGGAAGGCCACGACTGGCGCGGACCCGTCGGGCGCGCGATGCAGAACGTCGTGCGCAGCCACTACATCGGCCGCGGCGGCGTCTTTTGGCCGAGGATGGGCAAGGCGTTCGCAAGGGCCGACACCGACAACTCCGTCCGCATGAAGGTCGAGGGGCAGGAGGCGGCCATCCTCCAGCATAAGATCCACGGAGGCACGATCCGCGCCAAGACGGGACGGATGCTCGCCATCCCGGCCAACCCGGACGCCAAGTCCAAGGGATCGCCGTCAACGTTCTCGACACCAGCCCTGCAGCTTGCCGTGTTTGGAGGCCACGCCGCCCTGGTCGAGAAGGTCGGCGGTGGCAGGAAGCAGCGTGCCGGCCAGCATGTCAACCTCGGCGGAGTCCAGCGGACGGCCAGGGGATGGAAGCAGGTGCAGGAGAGGTTCCGCGTCTGGTACTGGCTCAAGGCTGCCGTCACGCAGCAGGCGGATCCGAACGCGCTCCCTCCGCACGGAATGGTCGAGTCCGTTTGCCTGGACGCAATGAAGAAGTGGGCTGCGAGGTTCGCCAGCGGGTCGCAGACTTGATTCTGCGGCCATTGTTATGAAGAAGCCCATCCTTTTCCTGGCGGCGATGTTGGCCGCATCCGTTCCAGCGTCTGCAGCCGACCTGGCTGTCCGGCATATCGTCCGGGAGCCTGACGTCGAGTATCCCGATTCCTGGGATCCAGTGCGATGGCATTCGCCGGAGAGCGTGACGCTGGAGGTCCGCCCCATGCGCCGCGGCGAGCCGGTCGTCGTGCCGGACGGCGCATCGGCGGTGTGGACAGTCACCGATGCCGCCGGCGAGAACGTGCTGGCGCGGTACGACCTGGCTCTTGACGGAAACGTCGCCACGTTCGAGCTTGGCGCCGGCGAAGGCGCCCTGCCTTACGGCGGAGAATACAAGGGATGGGTCGAATACCTCCACGGCACGAACAGCCTCGGCGTCGTGGACCTCTTCCCGGTCGAGGTCGAGTGGGCTCCGACGGATCCTGGCGCGGAAAAGGTCTATCCCCCGAGCGAATACCCGCCCATCGTGGACGCCGTGCAGGACTTCCTGGATGCGGCGGCGGGCCAGGTGGCAAGCAACTCCGCCGCCATCGCCGCCCGTCCGACGTTCGACTGGGTGGCGGCCTATGTCGCCACCAATTCGTCCGGCGGCGGCGTT
>JAZQOP010000209.1:0-1640 GCA_045627965.1 Kiritimatiellia bacterium
CCCCCCCTACAAGTCTTGCCCCGGGGCGTACCTGCGCCCCACTAACCGCTGGTCTCATCGCTCATACTCCATGGACGGTTTCCAAGCGGGCGCCCCTCCACCCGCCACAACGACCCTTCCGCTACTTCCCCGCCTTCGTAGCGGTTGTCTTCGCATGCCTCTTCTGCCAATCCAAATTGTCCAATTTTCCAAGGTTTCGATTCACATGCAGATCATTCGGGATAAGATGCAAGACAAAACTTTCAATCGTTTTGATCGCCGCACTCGAATTCCGAATCTCATACGCGGAAAAATAACACACCAGTTGGCCAACATCCATTTTCCCTCTGCAATGCTGGAGTCGTCCATTGCCATCTGCGAAAACAACGTCGGAGGGGAGTTTCGCCCCATTCCGCCCGCCCAATCTCTGGCAAATTTCCGTGTACAAATCCGCAGCGCCCTTACCTCCCTTGCCATTTTTCCCGAAATAGAGAATGCGCCCCGTAGAGTCATACATGGCATAGACCCCATGCTTCCCCTCTAAAGCATTCTTGATCTTCCCCTCTTCTACCTGCTCTTCCTTAGTACCCCCTAATAATTTCCACACAGTTCCAGCAGGGTGTGGCCTACACGCCCGAAATTCGAAGATCGGCTGGATTAAATTGACGCCCCCAAGCTCATAAATCTTCTCGCAGATACCCTTAATAACGCGACGGCCACTTCCATTATTTAGGTATTTGGAATAATTCGGCTGGCGTCGTCCCACAAGGAACGCCCTATTCGCTTGAGTACACCCGGGAAATCTTTCCTTCAAAAATTCATCGATCCCCTGGAACATCTCGCCCTTTTCTCTGTTCCTCTTCGCCTGGACTTTTGCCGCTTTTGTCATGTACGATATCTCCTGCTGCCGTTATTGTTTCTGTTTCTCAGCCTTTTTGGGCCTCGACATCATGCCTTGATTGCCGCCTTTCTCTACCCCGCCATCACCGCCCGTCCGCCGCGAGGCGGACGCCGAGGAATATGCCCCGTCTATCTGATGACAAACTCCTGTTCCGGCACTGGGCCCTACAGCCATCCGCATTGCTACCCCAGCCGCCGCCGCGAATCATGCGGCACCCGCCATCGGCCGTCGCCGTCCACTCCCATACGTTCCCGTGAATGTCGTAGAGACCAAACGCATTCGCCCCTTTCTTCCCCACCGGGTGCGTCTCGTCGCAGTTGGATTCATACCATGCCACCCGCCCCAGCGTTTTCTCCGTGATCTCCGTCCCGTCCGCCAGCTTGCAGTAGTCCCCCGTGCTCCCCGCACGGCAGGCATATTCCCACTCCTCCTCCGTCGGCAAGCGATACGTCAGCCCCGACGCCTTCACCTCCGGCAACGCATTCAGCTTCTCGATGAACTCCTGGCTGTCGTCCCACGACACGTTCTCCGCCGGATGGTCCGACCCCCCGAAGCGCGACGGATTCTCCCCCATTACCGCCTCCCACAACGCCTGCGTCGGCTCCACGCTCGGAATCCGCCCCATCTCCGCCAGCACATCCACTACGCTTTTCATCTTGCCAATCCTCGCCTTTCCTTCAAGCGCCCCCATCCTACCCCCTCCCCCCCCGCCTTCCAGCCTTTTCCCCCCCCGGGTCCTACAGCGGAACCGCGGCGGGAA
>JAZQOP010000210.1:0-6710 GCA_045627965.1 Kiritimatiellia bacterium
CTTGCAGTCCGTGATGATGCAGACGCGCGGGGCGGCGGGGGCGGCGGGGCTGAACATCCAGCCGGCCATGTCGGCGCGGCCATGGACGGCGGGGAGCGGCGTCGCGACGAGGGCGCCCGCCTGGACGGGGCCCGTGGCGACGTGGAGCTTGACCTTGGCGAGGGAGGTGCCGGGGATCGGAGGGCGCGAGAGGTAGTCGAACATGCGGCGCATGTCGGCGGCCGTGCCCGCGGTGGCGTAGACGGGGAGCGGCTCCGTGCGGCGGAGTGTCAGGGGGCGGAGGTCGTCGAAGCCGAAGAGGTGGTCGGCATGCGAATGGGAAATGAAGGCGGCGTCGATTCCGCGGATGCCGTGGCGGAGGCATTGGGTGCGCAGGTCGGGGGGGGTGTCGAGCAGGACGGCCGTGCCGGCGTGGCGGATGCGCAGCGAGGTCCGGAGGCGGCGGTCGCGAGGGTCGGAGGAGCGGCAGACGGGGCAGTCGCAACCGACCATCGGAATGCCGTAGGAGGTGCCTGTGCCGAGGAAGGTGACGTCCATCTCAGGCGTATTTCGGAGGGGTGGCGACCGCGGGATGAAGGTAGAGCGGAAGCGGGACGTCGGCGGGAAGGCCCGCGAGGCGGAGGCGCCCGATCCACTCGGCCGAGGGCGGGGCGTCGGCGACGTCCGCCTCCGGGGGCGGGACGGCGGGGCAAAGGTCGAAGGCGCCCTCGAGCGCCGGCCAGCCTTCCGGCGAGCGGCGGAAGCGGGCGAACCAGGCCGTGTCGCGGCGGGCCCGGCCCGTCACGCGGCAGGCCGCCGCCGCGGGATGCTCCGCGAAGAACGCGGCCGCCGACGCAAAGGGCGACGGGACCGCCCAGACCGGATGGCGGAACGGCAGGGCCCAGCCGTTGACCGTCGAGACGCACGTCCGGAGCCCCGCATAGGAGCCAGGGCCGCGCCCGATGGCAAAGCCGAGGCCAAGATCGGCAAAATCGAGCCCCGCCGACTCCAGGAGCGGCGGGACCAGGGCCAGGAGCGTCCCCGGCGTGCGCGGCGGGACCGTCTTGCTCGCGGAGGCCCGGAGCGCGCCGTCGACGAAGAGGGCCGCGGACAGGGTGTCCGTCGAGGCATCGAGCGCCAAAAACGCATTCATTTCGCGAAATTCCGCATGAGGCCGTGCGGCCGGAGCGGTCCGGGCTGCCGCAGGGGGCCGGGGCCGGCCGCGGCCGCGCCTAGAACAGGTCCGCGACGGCCAGGGCCATGAGGGCCGTGCCGGCGTCGTTGGGATGGAGGCCGTCCTCCATGTAGAACTCGGGGTTGCAGTCGAACTCGCTTTCCAGGTTGATGCACTTGGCGTCGAGGGAGCGGAGCGACTCGTTCAGGGTACGGACGCGCGGACGGAAGATTTCGTGGCCCGTGATCGGCAGCGGGTAGGTCATCACGACGGGGACGACGTGGTTGTCCTTGCAAATCCGGACCATCGAGGCGACCGAGTTGACGATGTCGCCCATCGGCTTGGCCATGATGATGTCGTTCACGCCGTAGAGGATGACCATGAAGCCGGGGTGGTATTTGTCGATGGCCTCCTTCGTCCGGTTGACGTTGTCGACGGCGCGGGAGGCGCCGATGCCGCAGTTGACGAAGGAGAGGCCGGTGGCGCCGGCGGCGCGTGCCGGATAGGGGGTGCAGGGGCATTCGCTGCCTTGCGTGATGGAATCGCCGAAGGCCACGACGACGTGGACGTCGTTGTCGCCGGGGTTCGAGTTCTTCAAGCCGCCGTCGCCGCCGCCGCAGCCGGCCAGGAAGACGGAAGACGCCGCAAGGGCAAGGATCGATTTGAACATAGAGCGCATCATGGACCTCTCGAATTTCAACAGGCGGAGGGTAGCACCGCGACCGGCGAAGCGCAAGGGCATAGACCGCGGAAGAAGTTTTTTTCCGGAAAACCCCCGTTGAAATGCCTTTTGCCCGAGGGCGTTCGTTGGTAGACTTTCGCGCCCGGCGCGGGACGTGACCATCTTGCCGTTTTGCGCCGCCATCGCCATGTTGACCATTGCCTATCTCGACCCGGGATCCGGCAGCGCCCTGCTGGGGACCGTGTTCGCGCTTGTCGGCGCCGCCGCCTACTCGCTCAAGTCCGTCTTCTACCGGCTGCTCGGCAAGAAGCAGGCGAAGGTCGAGGCGCACGAGGGGATCGCGCTCTTCAGCGAGGGGCGGAGCTACTGGGGGACCTTCCGTCCGCTCGTCGAGGAGCTGCTGCGGCGCGGGGTCGCATTCTCCTACTACACGCTCGACGTCGACGATCCCGCGCTGACGATCGACTCGCCGCTGATGTATGCGCGGCTGTTCGACAAGACCGGCGTGACGTGGACGCGGAAATTCGCCGGCGTCCGGGCGCGCGTCCTGCTGTCGACGACGCCGAACATCGGGTGCAAGGGCTATCCCCTGCCCCGGCCGAAAGGCGTCGGGCGGCTCGTCCACATCTTCCACGATCCGCTGGGCGACGTGTCGACCTATGCCCGGGGCAGCCTCGACTACTATGACGAGGTGCTGCTGGCCGGGCCGGCCGGCGAGGCGCCCATCCGCGAGCTGGAACGCAAGCGCGGGCTGCCCCGCAAGGAGCTCGTCGCCGCCGGGGTCCCCTACCTCGACGTCTACGCCGCCGAGCGCCAAAGGCATCCCGGGGGGACGGGCGGCGGGAGGCCCTGCGTGATGGTGGCCTCGTCCTGGGGCGGGAAGGGGCTGCTGCGGACCCACGGGCACGGGTTCGTGCGCGACCTGCTGGCGGCGGGCTTCCGCGTCGTGGTCCGGCCGCATCCGCATTCCTACCAGGCCGAGCGCGCCTTCATCGAGAAGGTCGAGCGCGAGGTCGTCGGCTGGGGCGCCGAATGGGACCGCGACCCGAACGGCGTGGCGTCGATGGCGAAGGTCGACGTCATGGTCTCGGACAGCTCCGGGGTCCGGTTCGACTTCGCGTACCTCTTCGGGCGGCCGGTCGTCTCGCTGCGGGGGCGCCAGGAGTCGTCCGCCGGCTTCGAGTCCGCCGACCTGGAGGGCAGCTGGACGGGGTCGGCCGCGGCGGAGATCGGGCAGGAGGTCGACGGCGCGGAGGGCGTCGTCGAGGCCGTCCGCGGGCTGCTGTCCCGGCGTGCGGCGGCGGAGGAGGCGGCCGCCTGGCGCGAAGCGCACTGCGTCCACTTCGGGCATGCGGCGGCGGCCGTCGTCGACCGGCTGGTCGAGCTGGAAGGGAGGAACTAGGCCATGTCCATCGTCATCCAGCTCTACCGCGAGCTTTTCCTGCATCTCTGGGGGTGGTTCGGGTTCTTCGGGGCGATCGTCGGCATCTCGGCCATCGTGTCGGCGATCTGCTTTCCGGTCTACACGGTCGTCGCGGAGATCGTCGGGCGGGAGAACCGCCTGCAGGCGGCGATCCATCCGCAGCTTGCGGCGCTCAAGGCGCGCGGGCTGGCGGCGGCGGACTTCCAGGCGGCCGTCGAGCGGCTCTACGCGCGCTACAGCTACCACCCCGTCATGGCCGTACGCAAGGTGCTGCCGCTGTTCGTCTCGATCCCGTTCCTCTTCCTGACCTACTACATGCTGCAAGGAACGGCGGAACTCGACGGCGTCGCGTGGCTCTGCTTTGCCGACGTCGGCAAGCCGGACGGGCTGCTCCGGGGCGTCAACCTGCTGCCGTTCGTGATGACGGGGTGCAACATCCTCACCGTCTACGCGACGCCGTGCTTCACGCGAAAGGACGAGGCGCAGGCGTGGTTCATCGCGCTGTTCTTCCTGGTCGTGCTCTACCACGCGAACACGGCGCTGATGCTCTACTGGTGCCTCAACCAGTTCTTCAACCTCTGCCGGTCCGTCTACGTCGACCGCTGGGCCGGCGGGCGGCAGCTCGTCCGGACGCTCGCCCATGCCTTCTCGCCCGCGACGGCCAGCGGGCTCCTCGCCGGCTTCGGGCGGCTCCTGGCCGCCAAGAAGGAGCTGGCCGCGCTCGTCGTCTTTTCCGTGGCGGCGCTGGCCTTTGCGCGCGACCTGCTCGACATGTCGACGATTTTGCTGCAAGGGACCGCGGGCCCCATCGCGCGCGGCGGTCGGCGGCTGTTCCAGAACCTGCTGATCGCGACGGCCTTCTGGCACCTGGCGGCGATTTTCGTCACGGCGTGCAACCGGGCGCGGCCGCGGGGGCTGGTGGCGAAGGAGGCGGGGGCGGCGCTGGGGACGTCGGCGGCGTTCGGGGCGCTGCTGGCGTGCAGCTACCTCAAGATGGCGCCGAACGGGGTGCTCTACACGGCGGGGCTCGTCGTGCTGGCGCTGACGGTGGCCTGGCTGCGGCGGGCGCTCCGGGGCCAGGGGCTGCCCGCGGCGGCCGACCGGCGGGCGCCCGTGCTGGAGCTCGTGGCGCTTGGGGCATTTGCGCTGGGGTTCGCCGCCCACTACGTCGGCGTGAACAGCGAGACGCTCTTCACGGCGCAGCTGCCCATCCTCTTCGGGCATCTGCTGGTGGCGGCGGCGACGTTTGCGCTCTTGCACTGGGCCGTCTTCGGCGGCCTCCTGCCACCGCGCGACATCTTCCTCGACGTCGTGGCGGCCGTCCTGCTCTTCCTGGCCGTTCCGCTGCTCGACCGGGGGACCCTCCTCACCACCAAGTATGTCTTCGTCTTCTGGCTGCCGGCGCTGCTGCTGGCCACGACCGTCCTGCGGCCGGCCTACCTGCGCGCGCGCGTGCCGTGCTTCCTCTTCTTCGTCCTGCTGTCGGCCTACCTGCTCTTCGACGGCTACTGGACGACGCTCCATCCCGTCGACGCCGACTTTGCGCGCGCCGATCCGGCCGCCGCCGACCTTTCCGCCTCGCCCTACGCCGGCGCCACCCTCGCCCGCACGAACAACGTCTACCTGCTCTTCTTCGACGCCTACCCCTCCGAGACCTACTGCGAGCTTTCCGGCGTCGAGGGGCACATCGGCCCCGAGCTAGCCGCGCGCGGGTTCACCTGCTACGCCGGCAGCTTCGCCGCCGAGCGCCGCACCGTCGTCAGCATGGCGCCCTTCTTCTCCCCCGTCGGGCCCGAGGCGGGCTCGCCGAACGAAATCCTGGCGGGCAACAACAGCTCGCTCGACTTCCTGCGGGCCCACGGCTACGAGACGCACGCCTTCCTCGGCGCCTACCTCGTCACGCGCCTCGGCTCGAACCTTTCGCGGATGCGCGGCCACGTCTTCGTTCCACCCGCGCAGAACCCGCCGCCCCTCGCGCACGTCCTCTACCGCGGCATCAAGTCGGGCTCCGTCGTCGTCGACGCCGCCGCCTTCGAGGAGGAGGAAGGCCAGCCCGCCGTCGTCGCGGGGGCCCTCGCCGAGCTCGCCCGCACCGGGCGCACGAACCCCGTCCTCGTCTACTCCCACATCGACACCCCGGCCCACTACCCCTCGCGCGGCACCGTCCTCCGCAAGGGCCCCCGGAAGGTCCATGCCGAGTGGCGCGAAAAGTTCGCCCTGGCCAACGAGCGCATCCGCGCCTACCTCGACGCGATCCCGGACCTCGACGACTCGATCGTCGTCGTCGCCAGCGACCACGGCCCCTACGCGCTGGCGCTCGGCCGCTCGGAGTTCGACGTCGGCTCGCCGCTCGCCGTCCTCGGCACCTACGGCAACCTGCTCGCCATCCACTGGCCCGACGGCTACCGCCCCGTCCTCCAGGACATCCACATCCTCCAGAACGCCATGCTCGAAATCATGATCCACCTCACCGGCGACGCCTCCCTGGCCCGCTTCCGCCGCACCGGCCTCATCGAATTCCCGGACTTCCTCACCGAGGACGGCGTCATCCACCAGGGCGAATACGCCGGATGGGACCTCTTCGACGCGGCGCGCGACGAAGCCGCGAAGATCGACTACGTCCACCTCGTCAACTGAGCCCCCGGCGCGCCCCGGCCGGCCCCCCCCGGCGCTACGGCGCCGCCTCGACGAAGGCGCGGACCTGCAAGACCCCCAGCTCGGGCGCGATGCTCTGCACATAGTCGAGCAGGCGCCGTGCGGACGGCCCCCGGAACCGCGCCAGGAACATCGGGTGGTCGACCGCCACGAAGAGCGTCCTGGCCTCCACGCGCGCCGGGCGGGAATGCTTCGCCAGCTCCTCGCCCGCCACCCCCCGCCAGTGCGGCGCCAGCGCGGCCACCCGCTGGACGGTCGGCAGGTTCAGCGACTTCAGCGCCGACGCCATCAGCTCCGCCATCCCCGGCGCCGTGTTCGGCGCGTTCGGCGGCGGCTCATCGGCCGCGATCCCGAACCGCTCGCACGAAAAGGCCCATTCCGACGGCGCCATCTTGAAGCGCAGCCGCGGGCGGCGGCACGGGTCCGACGGGTTCCGATCCTCGGACGGCGGCTGCTGCCGCGGGAGCGGCGGGGGGAGCGGCGGCGGTGCGGCGGGCGGGGGCGGGGGCTTGTCGGGCGGCTTTCTCATGGCGCGACGGTCCGGATGGCCAGCGGGCGGGCCTCGGGCGAGAGCGGCAATGCGACCGTCCGGCGGACCGACAACGTCGCATTGCTCGCCAGGCGCCAAGGCGGATCGTCGCCGGTCTCGACATGCCAGTCGCGCGTTTCCGGCGGCGGCAGGCCCAGCTCGGCCGCCGCGTGCAGGCCCGGCAGCAGCATGGGGGCCGCCGCGCCGGCATCGGCCGCCCCCCCGGCGCGGGGGGAGACCCCCCCCCTCCCCGCCCCCGCGCAGGCCC
>JAZQOP010000211.1:0-1510 GCA_045627965.1 Kiritimatiellia bacterium
CGCGCGCCGCCGACGCCGCCGTCCACGTCTTCTACGGCTCCGACGACTTTGCCGCCCAGAAGGCCGCCGACGCCCTCGTCGACGACCTCTGCCCCGAAGCCGAACGCGACTTCGGCCTCGAGCTCCTCGCCCCCGAATCCCCCGAACCCTCCGCCGACGCCTCCGCCGCCCTTCTCGAACGCACCATCGGCGCCCTCCTCACCCCCTCCTTCCTCGGCGGGCCCAAGACCGTCTACCTGCGCGACGCCCCCTTCTTCGAGCCCCGCACCGAGCCCGGCAAGTTCGCCGACGTCAAGGCCCGCGTCGAGCGCCTCACGGACCTGCTCAAGAAGGGCCTGCCCCCCGGCATCCGCTTCGTCCTGCTCACCCCGGGCCTCGACAAGACGACCTCGTTCTACAAGACCCTCGCGAAGATCGCCGACCTCCACGAATTCAAGCGCCCCGAATACGAGCGCGACGCCCAGCAGACCTTCATCCCCGCCCTCAAGAAGGCCCTCGACGACGAACACCTCAGGATGTCCCGCGACGTCTTCGACGCCTTCGTCGACCGCACCGGCTACTCCATCCGCCAGGCCGTCTCCGAGATCGAAAAGCTCTCGATCTACCTCGGCCCCGACCGCCGCGACGTCTCCCTCGCCGACCTCCAGCTCATGGTCGCCCCCGCCCGCGAGGCCAAGCCCTGGGACTTTGCCGACGCCTACTGCACCGGCTCCGTCGAAGCCGCCCTCCGCGCCATGCACCGCCTCCTCTTCCAGAAGGAGAACCCCGTCACCCTCCTCGTCCTCCTCGAAGGCCGCCTCCGCGAGATGGTCCTCTTCGCCGACGCCGTCGCCCGCGGCTGGGCCAAGCTCGGCGGGCGCCCCGAATGGCCCTCCATCTTCTGGCAGAACCCCCTCCCCCCCGAGGCCGAAGCCGCCCTGTCCGCCCTCGCGACCGACCCCCGCAAGATCAACCCGCCCTTCCGCGCCGCACGCCTCGCCTCCGCCGCCCGCCGCTTCACCGCCTCCTACTGGTTCCGCTGGCTCAACGCCGCCGTCGACGCCCACGCCGCCATGACCGGCGACTCCTCCATCCCCCCCGAGACCTCCCTCGAGCTCTTCGTCATCCGCACCATCGGCGCCCTCTCCCGCGCCGCCCGCTGAAAACACGCTTCCATTCCGTGGAAAACCGCCCGAAACACGTTTCCATTCCCTGGAAAAACCCCTCCGACGCGCTTCCATTGGATGGAAACGCGTTTCCGCCCTACCTCCAGCCCGTCGCGCCCGCCTCCACCCGCCTGAAGGTCCACGCCGTCCCCCGCGCCGCCAAGTCCGCCCTCGCCGGCGTCCACGGCGACGCCCTCAAGATCAAGCTCGCCGCGCCCCCCGCCGACGGCGCCGCCAACGCCGAGCTCCTCGCCTTCCTCGCCAAGCGCCTCGGACTCCCCAAGTCCCGCGTCGCCCTCCTTTCCGGACACACCTCCCGCGAAAAGGCCGTCCTCCTAAGTCGGATCGTAGCCATGTCGTTCTGT
>JAZQOP010000212.1:0-10848 GCA_045627965.1 Kiritimatiellia bacterium
CCTTTTCCGACGGGCTAGGCCTTCGCGTCGGCGAGCGCATTGCGGCCGGCGGCGGAGGCGAGGGCGAAGGCGCCGAAGAGGGCGGCGGACCAGAGGGCGTCGCCGAGGAGGGCGTTGCCGAAGAAGGGCAAGGCGGCGACGTAGCATTCGCCGAGGCCGGCGGCGGAGGGAGGATAGAGGTCCGTGGCGGCCCAGACGCCGAAGTTCGACACGACGAAGAACAGCGTGCTGGCCCCGACGCTCGCGCCCACCAGCCGCGCCCAGCCGAACCGCCGCAGGGCGACCCAGCCCCAGGCCACCGTCAGCGCCATCGCCGCGTAGGTCCATCCGGCCCCGGCGTAGAACCACGTCCAGGCGCCGTCGCCGATGCGATACACGAAATTGTTCAGCACGACATCCGACAGGAGCATCGCGGCCAGCGGCAGCAGCATCGCCGCCCACCAGCGGCGCGTCCCATAGCGCCACGCGCCAAACAGCGCCATCGCGCCCAGCGGGGCCACGTTGGGCGGATGCGGCAGGAGACGCGCCAGCGCCGCCGCCGCCACGAGGGCCACGGGAACCACGACCATCGACCAAAGGCTCTTTTTCATCGTTGCGACCATCCTTTCCTTGACGTCGCCGCCATCCTACCCCATCCCGCCCCCGCGCGCCAGCCTTTCCGCTAGTCGGCGGGCGGCAAAACGCGGATGGTCCCGAACCAGGTCCCCGGGACGTTCGTCAGGACCCGGAGGCCCGCGGCGCCGGGGCCGAGGTCGTTGGTCGAGGGGGCGGCGAGCAGGTTCGTGCGCCAGACGACCTGGTAGACGCGGGCGGTCGAGACGGGCGAAGGGGTGAGGGCCAAGGTGCCGTTGGACATCGTGGCGGCGACGATCGAGAAGAAGGCGGAAGGGTCGGAGGGGTCGGTGTCGGCCAGGTATTCGTCGTAGTTGGGGATGCCGTCGCCGTCGCTGTCGACGGAGGCCGATTCGGGGTAGTCCGCGGGCGCCAGCTGCATCCCGGCAAGCCAGGCCTCGTAGGAGTTGGCGGGGACGGGAGGGGCGGCGGAGGCGAGCGTGGTCACGGCGCAAAGGTCGGACCAGGGGCCCAGGTCGGCGCCGGCGGCGGCGCGGACGCGGAAGGTGTAGGGCGTGGCCGGCGAGAGGCCGTCGACGGAGCAGCTCGTCGCCTCGACCAGGCGGTTCGAGTAGCCGGGCACGCAGACGTTCCCGATGGTGACGGCCGTGCCGGAAAGGACGACGTCGTCGAGGTAGAAGCGCTCGCGGCTGCCGCTGCCGTTCCAGCGGACGGAGACCGCGCCGGAGAGGCCTTCGAAGACGTTCGTGTAGACCGCCGTCGCCTCGGCCAGGGCCTGGGTGACGGTCCGGCCGCCGGCGGACACGTAGGCCGTCGTGCCGTCGCCGGACCAGGAGGCGGCCGCGTAGACCACGACGAGGCGGCCGGTGACGGAGACCACCGGCGTCTCGACCGAGCCGCCGGTGCTGCTGGTGCCGACGCGCAGGCGGCCGGTCGCGCCGTAGACCTGCGACGCGGCCCATCCGTCGATGAAGCCGTCCGCCAGGAGGGTCGTGCCCTGGACGGAGGAGAAATCCTCGGCCAGGAGGGTCGTCTGGACGCCGGGGCCGGCGTAGGTTTCCTCGGTCAGGACGTCGAGGCGGTAGGCGGTCGCGCCGGAGACGGCGGACCAGGCCGCGACGAAGGAGGTCGCGTTGGTCGAGGCGGCGCGGAGGCCCGAGGGGCGTCCGAGGTCGGGGTCCAGGGGGTCGGTCCCGTTGGCGTATTCCATCCAGTTGGGGATGCCGTCCTCGTCGGGGTCGTCGAGCTCGGCCTCGTCGAAGTCGCCGGGGTAGCCCAGGTCGGCGAGCCATTCCTGGGGGGTGCCGTGTGCCGCGAGGAGGGGGGCGAACTCGACGGTCAGGGTGCCGTTGTTCGTGACGGGCGACCAGGTGAATCCGTAGTAGGCCGCGTTGCTGTAGAGGGCGCGGTCGACCAGGACGCCGTCGCGGTAGACGGCGGAGATGCAGCAGTAGGGCGCCGGCGTGATCTGGAAAGTCTTGGAGGCGCCGTTCGTGACGTCCGAGTAGCCCATCGGCGAGACGTAGCCGTTCGTCCCGGCGACGACCGAGAGGGTCCACGTCGAGACGAAATGCTCCGGATCGAAGACCGCGCGGACCCATTCGGGATGGTCGATGAAGGGGTTTCGGTTCTTCTGGTAGTCGCGGTAGATGCGCTCGTTGCGGTTCGTCTCGAAGGGGGAGACGGGGTCGAGCTCGTTCCACTCCAGCATCGTCGACAGCTTGCCAATCTCGTTGCCGCTGGTGGACGTGCCCACCTGGTCGACCAGCACCAGGTCGTTGTTGTTGTTGCGCCGGCCGTCGTAGCGGACATCCATGTAAAACAGCGCGCGCGCGATGTCACCCTTTGCCGAGTCCGGCGGCTCCCAGGCGGAGGAGGTGTAGTAGCAGCCGTTCTTCTCCTTGCAGCCGCTGGCGTTGCGGCAGTCGTCGAAGTCGAGGTCCCCGCGCGAACTGTTCATCGTCGAGTCGCTGGCGCGCAGGTGGTGCAGGTCGGAATAGGCGGGCGTCTTGCCGTCGATGCCGTGCGACTGCGCCCAGATGTGCTCCTTGTTGAACGAGGAGATGCCGCGCTGGAGGTAGATGCACTGGACCTGGCGGGAGTTCGTGGGGCAGGCGTCGACGATTTCGAGGATGTCGTCGAGGTTCGAGCCGTAGCTGTAGGTCATCACGTTGGAATTGATGATGCCGCACAGCGCCTCGCGCAAGGCCGAGCCGGTCTTGAGGGTGCCGTCGGCGTTGTAGCAGGCGGCGTAGTAGGCGGCGTTCGGGTCGCTGTCGTCGTCGTGGAGCGTCACCGTGGCCGTCACGGGGGCGCCGAGCGTGGCACCGCCCGTCGGGGACGAGAGGGCGACGGTGAAGGTCTCGTCCGCCTCCTCGTCGGCGTCGTCAAGGATGGAGACCGTGATCGACTTCTGCGTCTCGCCGGCGGCAAAGGAGAGCGTGCCGGCCGCCGCGACAAAGTCGAGCCCCCCCGTCGCCGTCCCGTTCGCCGTCGCATACTGCACCGTGACCGCCCCCGCCGAGCCGCCCGTGCGGACGACGGCCAGGACGACCTGCGCCGAGGGCCCCTCGGTCACCGCGTAGGCCGCCTGGCCGAACGCCAGCGAGCCCACCGGGGCCGGCGAGACCGAGACCGACACCGTCGCGTCGGCGACGCCGACCTCGTTCGAGGCGCGGAAGACGAACGAAAAGGTCCCCTCCTCCTCGCCCGTGAAGGAGAAGCCCGTGCCGTCGAGCGTCCCGCCCCCGCCGATCTTCTCGACCGTCGGCGCGGGATTCCCCGACAGGTGCTCCGAGAGGTCCAGGCGGAACGTCTCGCCGGCCACGATCGAGCCGTTCGTCCAGGCGCCGGGCGCCCAGGCCGGGGCGACCGGGGTCCCGGCCAGCGTCGTCGCCGCGTCGACCGTCGCCGACCAGTCGGTCGTGCCGCTCCGGGCGACGCGCAGGAAGTAGCGCGTCGAGGGGGCCAGGTTCGTGACCGTCGCCGACCGCGGCGAGCTGCCCGTCGTAATGTCCGCCACCAGCGAGCCCGCCGAGCCGCCGCCGCCCGCGCCCGCCGACACGGAGACGTCGTCGATGTAGAACCGCTTGTCCGAGCCGGCGAAGCGGATCCGGGTCGTGGCGGAGGCGCCCGCCAGCGGGATCGAATAGCTGACGGCGGAGGAGCCGGGGGTGATGTTCGTCACGGTCGTCGCGAACGTCGAGCCGCCCGTCGCGTCCAGCTTGACGGCGACGGTGCAGGCGTCGCTGCCGTATTGGCGCAGGGTGAACGAGAGCGTCGCCGTGCCGTCCGAGAGGTCGAGCGACGGCGTCGTCAGCTGCCCGGCCGTGCTGCTGCTGCCGATCTTCGCCTCGCCGGCGTTGCAGAACACTTTCGTGCCCGTCCAGCCCGGAGCCGCCGTGTAGCTGTCCAGCGAGCCGCTGACGTCCGTGCTCGTCCCCGCCGTGAACCCCGAGAAGTCCTCCGCCAGGACCGTGCCCGCCGAACCGCCGCCGCCCTCGCTGAACTGCTCGTCCGTCGCCGCCTGCAGCCGGTAGCCGCGCGCGCCGCTCGCCGATGTCCAGGAGACGGAGATCGACGATTCCGTGACGTCCGTGACCGACAGCGTCGGGGCCGCGCCCGCCGTCGCCGCGAACGCCCCCGCCAGCACCAGCGCCAGGGCCATCCGCCGCGCGCTCATCGCTCCTCCTCCCCGTCTCCGGCGGCCTCGACCCAGTAGACCCGGACCCCGAAGACGTTGCTCGCGACCGGAATCGTCACCCGGCGAGCCATCCCGCCCGCGGCCACCGCGTAGACCCCCTCCTCCAGCGCCGCGCCGGCCCAGGCCGGCGGGTCGTCCGCCGTCAGGGCCGATGCCTCGAACACCCGGAACGCCGCCACCGCCGCGGGGACGTCGAAGGCCACCGCGCGCCCGGCCGTCCCGTCCTCGATCGCAAAATTCGACAAGGAAAACGGCGCCGGGGGATCGTCGCCACCGCCGCCTTCGTCGACCAGCCAGAAGCGAAGCCCGTCCACGTTCACGCGGCCGTTTGGGGCGCCGTAGGCTTCCAGGCGCACCCGCGACGCATCGGCGGGGATCGCCGCCGCCGTGACCTCGAACGACGCCAGGGCCGCGCCCGCCGCCGGCAGGTTCGACCACACGGGGGCCCACGCCCCGTCCGCCGACGCCATCGACACCAGCAGCCCGACGCCCGAATCGTTGCCGTATTCCGCCAGCGAAAGGGCCATCGCCTCGATGGCGCGGGGAAAGGCCGTCGAGGACTCCATCGCGCCGCCCGACCGGATGCGCCCGGCGACGGCGCCCTCCTTGCGATCGGCGGCATCCGCCCCCCGCAGCGCGTTCGTGAAGGACCAGGCCATCCCGATGCCGTTCGTCTCGTGGAGGCATTCGCTCGCCGCATAGCCGCCGCTTCCCGTCCAGGCCGCCTCGAAATCGAACACGTAATCCGCCGTGCGCGGCTCCGGCGGGGGCTCCACGACCGAAAACGCCACCGACGCCGACGCATCCGCCGCGCCGTCATCCGCCGTCGCCGTCAGCACATAGCCGCCGGGCGCCGCCGTCGCGGGGATCGCATAGGTGGCGCCGTCCGCCGTGCCGCCGCAATCCGGCACGCACGACCAGGCCCACGACACCTCGCCGGCCGCCCCCGACGCCTTCGCGAGCACCTGCGTCGCCGTGCCGACCGTCACGGGAAAGGGGTCCGACGGCGACAGCGCCACCGTCAGCTCCTCGGGTTCGGGGTCCGTCGGCGCGACCGCATGCCAGCCGAGGCGTTCGGGCGTCTCCGGCGCCGCCGCATCGACCTCCGCGCAGGTGACGCGCCGCCAGGCGGCCTCGTCCAGAGCCGTCGAGGCGCCCCCGCGCACCGAGCTTGTCCGCACGAGGCTGACGTCCTTGGCGACGTTGCCCGTCACGCCGATCGCGTCCACGACCATGCCGAACGAGTAGACCGCCCCCTGGTAGAGCGCCACGCTGTCGTCGCCGTTGAAGGCCAGCGCCGCGTTCGTCGCCGCCGCCGTCACGTAGGCCGGCAGCACGGCCGACGGATGCGCCACCAGGAACGTCCCGCCCGAGGGCACCGTCCCCTCCAGGGCGATCGACTTGCCCGGGGCCGCTCCGTCCTTCCAGGTTTCGCGGGCGTCGTTGACCCAGAGGCCGAGCGCGTAGCGGCCGGCGGCCAGGTCGACATCCTCGCCCGTCGCGTTGAACAGCTCGATCCACTTGTTGTTGCCCGAACCCTCGTAGTATTGCGAAATGAAGACGCCCGCGCCGCTGTCGGGATCCTCCGTGAAGGTCACCGCGACCGTCGCGTCGCCGTCGAGCGCAAAGCGGTCCTCGGGGCACGGTCCGCCGTTCAGCGCCAGGCCGCCGGGGCCCAGCCGCCAGCCCTCCGCCGGCGAGAACGCCAGCTGCACCTCGGCGCCGTCCGGCACCGTCGCCGTGCCGGGCCCCGCCAGCACCCGGACCCCGTCGATCCAGGCCTCCGCCGTGCCCGTCGCCGCGCCGCTCGCCACCTGGAGCGTCAGCGTGCAGGCCGGCGCCACGCGGAAGCGGATCGTCCCCGACAGCGGCTCGTCGCCCGGCTCCAGCGCGTCGCCGCCGCACGCGTTCGCCGTCGCCTGGAACGCCCCGGCCGTCGACGTATCGATCGTGAAGCGCGCCCCCGAGAAGCTCCCGCCGTTGTCGCTCTCCCAGGCCGGCACCTGGACGCATCCGTTGCCGAAGCAATCCGCCCCGAAGAACGCCCCTTCGTCGTTCTGCACCGTCGCCTCGATGACCTCCCCCTCCGCCCCCTGCACCACCGAGAACCCG
Source organism: Kiritimatiellia bacterium (assembly GCA_045627965.1). Taxonomy (GTDB): domain Bacteria; phylum Verrucomicrobiota; class Kiritimatiellia; order CAIQIC01; family Lenti-01; genus RGIG3636. The sequence goes on from JAZQOP010000212.1 coordinate 6,389, forward strand.
TCCACGCGCCCCGGGAACAGCACCTTGAAGCCCGCCGGGCCGCCCGGCACCTCCACGTCCGACAGCGCCAGGTTGTAGCCCGCGAAGTTGACGTAGCGGAACCGCAGGAAGCGCGTCACCGCATCCGGGCGGAACGGCCCGAACGCCACCTTGGCGCCCGACGCCACATCCGCCGCCCCCACGCCCGCCAGCGGCAGCACCGTCCCCCAGTCGTCCACGCCCGTCACGGACTCCTCGAGGACGAACCGCATCTCGCCCTCCGACGGCGCCGTCGACGCGTGGGCCGTCAGCGCGAACGAGACCTCCGTCGGCACGCCGTCCAGCTCCAGGACCAGCTCCTGGCCCGACGCCGTAAACTTGGCGCTCCCGTCCGCATACGAATCCTCGGCGGTCCCGCTCCAGCCCTCCTCCTCCGTCCACGCCCCCGCGAAGCCGCCCACCGGCACCCGGTAGGGCAGCGGCACCCCTTCGCCCCGCACGTCCGAGGACAGCGCACAAACCGCCGCCACCCCGCAAACCAGCCCCTTCCAGCCGCGCCCAAACGTCCTGCCTGCCATGGCGACCTCGCTTCCTGCGGACTCACGTGCCGCCGCGCCGCACCGGCGGCGGAAAAAAGACGGCCCGATCCTCCTTGCAAAAAACAATACCACACGCACACCCGCGCGAAAACCCGAAACCACCCCCGGAAGTGAACCGCTACACCGCCCCTCCGCCCCCATCCCGCACCCCGTCCCCTCCCCCTTCCACACCCCGTCCCCCCCTCCCCCTGCCCCCCTCGGAATGTTGTGAGATTATGGTGAAACATTGGGGATTTTGCAAATTTCACCCCTTGGGAGCCGCCCCGGCGCACCCCGCCGCCCGCAGGCCCCGGCGACGGCGGGCCGGACGTCGCGCGCGCCCCCTTTCCGCCCACCGGCGCCGCCCCGCCGCGGGCCGCCGGCCGCCCGCCGCCTCGGCCGCCGCCCGCCCCTTTTGTTGTTTCCTTGCTCCCGCGCGTGCGCGCCGCTATACTCCCCACCACGTCATGGCCAAGCAGCAATCCGAACGCATGGAAATCTTCTTCATGGCGATCATCACCGATCGCCTGCGCGGCGCCGTGCCCGCGTTCCTGCGCTTCCTGCTGAAGAACCTTTCGCGGCTCTACCGCTGGATCATGTCGATCCGCCTCTGGGCCTACGAGAACCGCATCATCCGGGCGAAGATCCTCGGGTGCCAGGTCATCAGCATCGGGAACCTGACGGTGGGCGGCACGGGCAAGACGCCGGTCGTCGAAGTCTTCGCCCGCGCCCTCCAGCAGAATGGCCGCAAGGTGGCGATCCTGTCGCGCGGCTACAAGTCGGTCGCGCCGTCGGCGGGCGACAAGTGGCGGCGGTTCTTCACCTTCAACAACCCGCAGGTCGACCCGCCGCGCGTGGTGTCCGACGGCCGTCGGCTGCTGCTCGACTCGGAGCAGGGCGGCGACGAGCCCTACATGCTGGCGTCGAACCTGCCGGACGTCTGCGTCATCGTCGACAAGGACCGCGTCAAGGGCGGCCGCCACGCCATCCAGAAGCTGGGATGCGACACGCTGATCCTCGACGACGGCTTCCAGTATCTGCGCCTCCAGCACCGCATCGACATCGTGCTGGTCGACCGCAACAACCCCTTCGACAACGGCTACGTGCTTCCGCGCGGCCTCCTGCGCGAGTCGCAGCGCCACCTCCGCCGCGCCTCCTTCATCTTCATCACCAAGTCCCACGGCGACGGCTCCCCCGAGCTCCGGCGCGAAATCCGCAAATACAACACCCACGCCGAAATCGCCGAGTGCCGCCACGCCCCCTCGCACCTGCGCGACGTCTACTCCCCTGCCCGCGAGCCCCTCGACTTCCTGCGCGGCAAGGCCGTCGCCGCCATCTCCGGCATCGCCGCGCCGCGCGGCTTCGAGGAATCGCTCGAAAAGCTCGGCGCGACGCTCGTCCACCGCCGCCGCTTCCCCGACCACCACCGCTACCGGCCGCAGGAGATCATCGACTCGATCAACGAGGCCAAGGCGCGCGGCGCCGAGCTCATCGTCACCACCGAGAAGGACGCCGTCCGCTTCCCGCACCTTTCCCGCGTCGACGTCCCCGTCTACTTCCTGCGCATCGAGATCCAGCTGCTGTCCGGCGCCGAATCCTTCCAGGACCTCATCGCCCGCATCTGCTTCAAACCCCAAGGATGACCTGCCCATGAGCTCGCCCGCCCCCGCCCCCGACTCCGCCCTCCTGGCCGAGATCGCCGACCTCAAGGCCCGCCGCGGCGCCATCCTGCTTGCCCACAACTACACCCGCCCCGAGGTCCAGGACCTGGCGGACTTCACCGGCGACTCCCTGGAGCTCGCGCGCAAGGCCGCGCAGGTCGAGAGCCCGGTCATCGTCTTTGCGGGCGTCCACTTCATGGCCGAGACCGCCGCCATCCTCAACCCGGGCAAGACCGTCCTGATGCCCGACGCCTCGGCCGGCTGTCCCATGGCCGACACCATATCCGCCGCGCAGCTCCGCGACTTCCAGGCCGCGCATCCCGGAGCCGCCACCATCTGCTACGTCAACTCCACCGCCGAGGTCAAGGCGCTTTCCGACTGCTGCTGCACGTCCGGCAACGCCGTCGACATCGTCCGCCGCTACGAAGGCCGCGAGGTCCTCTTCGTCCCCGACCGCCACCTCGGCTCCGTCGTCGCGGAGGCCCTCGGGCGCGACCTCGTCCTCTGGCCCGGCGGGTGCCCCGTCCACGCCGCCATCCTGCCGGCCGCCATCACCTCGCTCAAGGCGCGCCATCCCGGCGCCGTCGCCATGGTCCATCCCGAGTGCCCGGCGGCCGTGCGCGCCGTCGCGGACCTCGTGCTGGCGACCGGCCCCATGTGCGCCGCCGTCAAGAGCTCGCCCGCGACCACCTTCATCGTCGGCACCGAGGCGGGCATCCTCCACCGCCTGCGCAAGGAAAACCCCTCCAAGACCTTCCTGCCCCTTGAGCCGGACGTCTGCTGCGCCGACATGAAGAAGCCGACCCTCGAGGGCATCCGCGACGCCCTGCGCGACATGGCCCCCGCCTGCACCGTCGACCCCGCCGTCGCCGCCGCCGCGCGCCGCGCCATCGCCCAGATGCTCGCCTGGTCCTGAGGCCCCGCCCGCGGCGCCGCCGCCCCACGCCCCTGCACCGCGCGCCGCCGCCCCTCTCGCCGCCGCGCTACAGCCCGACGACCTCGTAGATGCGCACCGCCAGCCGGTTCGGCACATACTTCCCGATGGCCGGCACGAACGTGTAGAGCGTCGGGTTGCACAGCGCATTTTCCGCCGGCAGGTAGCGCACGAAATCGGGCGGCGGGTTGTTTGCGAGCTGCCCCGTCAGCGCCGCGGCGAACGTCCGCGCCGCATGGTTCATCTCGTAGATGCCCGTGTGCATGTCGTCGAACGCCATCGCGTCCTGCGCCCCCTCGTTCATCAGGATGTGCGTGATCCCGTGCTTCCGCAGCAGGCGCTTCGCCTCGTCATAGGGCGGCGTATCCGCGAAGATGGCCGCCGCGTCGGCCATCCCCTCGAGGTTTTCCCAGTAGAGCCCCGACAGGCCGTCCCCGACGCCGTAGTAGGTCAGCGCCGGCGCGTAGGCGCTCGGCGAAAGCACCCGCAGCTTCGTCCCCTCCGGCAGGCGCTGGCGCCATTCGCGCATCACGTCGCGCACCTGCATCGCCTGGAACAGCTTCGGCTCGACCTTTTCCGTCCGCCACAGCCGGCCCGTCGTCTCGACCGTCTGCAGCAAGTTCAGCGCGATGGCCAGCAGCGCCAGCGACAGCGCCGTCGCCGACAGCGCCTTCCCCGCCTTCGCCCCCGCCCGGGCCCCCGTCCCTTCGCGCGCCGCCAGGAGCGCCGCGACGAGCATCAGCAGCGTCCCCGTGATCCCATATCCGCTCCAGCGCACCTGCCACACATAGAGCCCCGTGAACACCGCCGCCACCGCCAGCGAAAACAACAGCAGCCGCCGCGCATGGTCGTCGACCGCCCGCCGCACCGCAGGCACCGCCGCCGTCGCCGCCAGCACCGCCGGCACGAAGACGAACTCCGCCAGCACCCGGAACATCGGCTGCCCCGTGCTCGCGCAGTACTGCTTCAGAGTCAGGAACTCCAGGATATGCTTCGCGTGGAGCCGCCACATCACGCCCTCGCGCGGCCAATACCACGCCGTCGGCCCCAGCAGCACCAGCGCCGGCAACGCCGCCGCCACCGCCGCCCATGCCGCCGCCGACACGCAGCGCCGGCGCGTCCACCCCGCCCCCGCCACGCGCCACTCGACGAACATCGCCATCAGCTCGCACGTCGCCCAGAACGACGCCGCATAGAGCGGATGCACCACCTCTAGCCGCGTCCACGGGCAGTCCGGCGCATACTCGGCCAGGAACGCCGCCGCCGCCAGCGGGCCCCCCCCCCCCCCCCCCCCCCCCCCCCCCCCCC
>JAZQOP010000213.1:0-3511 GCA_045627965.1 Kiritimatiellia bacterium
GGGGGGGCCCGGGGGGGGGGTGGGCCAGAAGAGGCGGAGGGCCTCGGCCTGGTTGGCGGCCTTGCGGAGGGCGCCGTCGCGGCGGAGCTGCTGGACGTAGGCCCACTGGTCGGCGGGGGCGTCCTTGGCGGGGCGGGTGAAGAGGCACCAGCCGCGGGGGGGCTCGGAGGCGACGTAGGGGGCGTTCGGCGTGCCGGTGGCGCAGGCGGACAGGAGCGCGGCCGGCAGCGCCAGGGCGGCGGCGGCGGCAAGGCGGAGGAAATGGCGGAGACGTGCAGTCATGGTTGGCTTGGAGTCTACGGTGGCGGATGGGAGGACGCAACAGGAAATTCGCGCGAGGGGCGGCATTTTCCGCAGGGTGGGCGCGTTCATTCTTGAAAAAACGGGCGAAAGGGGTAGACTCCTGCGCGCACGTTTGCAAGACAAGAGAGAACGGGATTCCCCCAGGATGGTGCTATGCAGTGGCTTTTGAAGAAGATCATCGGAACCAAGAACGACCGCGACCTGAAGCGGATCCGCCCGATCGTGGCGCGGATCAACGAGATCGAGGCGTCCTACCAGGCGCTGACGGACGAGGAGTTGCGGGCCAAGACGGCGGAGTTCCGCGAGCGCCTGGCGAAGGGCGAGAGCGAGGACCGGCTGCTGCCCGAGGCGTTCGCGACGGTCAAGAACGCCTGCCGCCGGCTGTGCGGGAGCGTGATCGACGTCTGCGGGCATGAGCAGACCTGGGACATGGTGCCGTTCGACACGCAGCTGATGGGCGGCATCGTGCTGCACCAGGGGAAGATTGCGGAAATGGCGACGGGCGAGGGGAAGACGCTGGTGGCGACGCTTCCGGTCTACCTGAACGCGCTGTCGGGCAAGGGGGTGCACGTGGTGACGGTCAACGACTACCTGGCGCGTCGCGACGCGTCGTGGGTGGGGGCGGTCTACCGGTGGCTGGGCCTGACGGTCGGGTGCATCCAGAACACGATGCGCCCGGCGGAGAGGCGCGAGCAGTATGCCTGCGACATCACCTACGGGACGAACGCGGAGTTCGGGTTCGACTACCTGCGCGACATGGGGATGGCCTACCGTCCGGCGGAGATGGTGCAGCGGGGGTGGCACTACGCGATCGTCGACGAGGTGGACTCGATCCTCATCGACGAGGCGCGGACGCCGCTGATCATCTCCGGCCCGGCGCCGTATTCGACCGACCAGTACCGCGAGGTGCAGCCGACGGTCGAGCGCCTGGTGCGGCGCCAGCGCGACCTGTGCACGCGGCTGCTGACGGAGGCGAAGTCGATGCTCGACGCCGGCGACTCCGAGAACGCGATGTTCAAGCTCTACCAGGTGTCGCAGGGGATGCCGAAGAACAAGCAGTTCCTGCACCTGCTCGAGGACCCGAAGGTGCGCCGCCTGGTCGAGAAGGCCGACAGCCTGCTGAACCTCGAGACGAACAAGGCGATGGGGCGCGAGCTGCGCGAGCAGCTGTTCTTCACGATCGACGAGAAGAACCACGACGCCTCGCTGACCGACAAGGGCTGCAGCGCGATGAACCCCGAGGATCCCGACTCGTTCGTGGTGCCGGACCTCGTGTCGCAGCTGGCCGAGCTGGACGGCGACGCGACGCTGAGCGACCAGCGGAAGTTCGAGCGCCGCCAGGAGCTGCAGAACCAGTTCGCGGACAAGTCCGAGCGCATCCACGCCGTCGACCAGCTGATCCGGGCCTACAGCCTGTACGAGAAGGACGTGCAGTATGTGGTGCAGGACAACCAGGTGGTCATCGTCGACGAGTTCACGGGGCGCCTGATGCCCGGGCGCCGGTGGTCCGACGGCCTCCACCAGGCGGTCGAGGCGAAGGAGGGCGTGAAGATCGAGCGCGAGACCCAGACGCTGGCCACGATCACGATCCAGAACTACTTCCGCCTCTACGAGAAGCTGTCCGGCATGACGGGCACGGCCGAGACCGAGGCGGACGAGTTCGCCGAGATCTACAAGATGGACGTCGTGGTGATCCCGACGAACCGGCCGGTGCGGCGCGTGGACTCGAACGACCGCATCTACAAGACGCAGCGGGAGAAGTTCAAGGCGATCATCGACCTGGTGAGCGACTGCTACCGGCGGAAGCAGCCGGTGCTGGTGGGGACGATTTCGGTCGAGATGTCGGAGATCCTGTCGCGGATGCTGCGGCGGGTGAACATTCCGCACAACGTGCTGAACGCGAAGAACCACCAGCGCGAGGCCGAGATCGTCCAGCTGGCGGGGCAGCCCGGGGCGGTGACGATCGCGACGAACATGGCCGGCCGCGGCACCGACATCAAGCTGGGGCCCGGGGTCATCTGGATGAGCAAGGAGCAGATCCAGTCGCCGATCTCCTTGAAGGATTCGACGCAGGGGCTGGAGGGGGGCGGGAAGGGCAAGTCGCTGCGGTCGCTGATCGAGGAGCGGCCGTGCGGGCTGTTCGTCATCGGGTCCGAGCGGCATGAGTCGCGGCGCATCGACCGGCAGCTGCGCGGGCGGTGCGCGCGGCAGGGCGACCCGGGGATGTCGCGGTTCTTCGTGTCGCTGGAGGACGACCTGATGCGGCTGTTCGGGTCGGAGCGGATCTCGTCGATCATGGAGCGCCTGGGCATCAAGGAGGGCGAAGTGCTCGAGCACAAGTGGCTGAACCGGTCGATCGAGACGGCGCAGCGGCGGGTGGAGCAGCAGAATTTCGCGATCCGCAAGCGGACGCTCGAATATGACGACGTGATGAACAAGCAGCGCGAGATCATCTACGGCTTCCGGTCGCAGATCGTGGCGTCGGAGAACGTCCGCGAGCAGCTGCTCGACGTGGTGCGCGACGTGCTGTGGGGGCGGGCGGATGGGCTGGAGGACAACGCGGAGTCGGTCCGCGCGTTCGTCGGCTGGGCGAACGGGCAGTTCCCGATCGGGCTGCGCGAGGAGGATGTCGTGCGCAAGGAGGGGCGGCGCGGGGGCATCGACGCGGACGCGACGATCGAGGCGGCGTTTGCGAAGGTGCAGGCGGCCTACGAGGCGAAGTGCGCGCTCGAGGATCCGCACATGCTCAACGACCTGGAGCGGTTCGTGATGCTCAACTCCGTCGACACGCAGTGGCAGGAATACCTGCGCAACATGGATACGCTGCGGCAGGGCGTCGGCCTGCGGGCCTACGGGCAGCGCGACCCGCTGGTCGAATACAAGAACGAGGCCTACACGCTGTTTGCCGACCTGATGGAGCGGATCAAGGGCGACATCGCGTCGCACATCTTCCGCGTGACGACCTCGCCGCAGGCCTACCAGACGTTCCTGGGCGACCAGCAGCGCAAGCAGGCGGCCGCGCGGCAGCAGCACCAGGCGCTCGGGCCGCTGAGGGGGGGGCATGCGAACGCGGCGGCGGCGGTTCCGCAGGCGTCGCGCTCGGCGGCGGCGGCGATGGACGCGGCGCTGGCGGGGGGGGGGGGGGGCGGGGCGCCGGGGGGGGCGGCGGCGGCGGCGAGGCGGCCGTGGCGCGGGGCGGTCGGGGGCG
>JAZQOP010000214.1:0-5318 GCA_045627965.1 Kiritimatiellia bacterium
TTTTCGAGCTGGCCGGGGTCGAGGTTGACGGCCTCGGCGCGGGCGGAGAACTGGGGGAGGCCGGTATAGATGGCGTCGGCGCCATAGTGGAAGGCGGCGAGGGCAGCGTCGTATTCGCCGGCCGGGGCGAGGAGCTCGGGGCGTTTTTTCGCGGGGGCGTCGGGCTTGGGCATGGTCAGCGGAGGTGGTCGAAATACCAGCGGGCGGCGGCGAGGAGGCCTTCGGGGACGCCGTGGGTGGGGGCGTAGCCGAGGAGGGTGCGGGCCTTGGTGATGTCGGCGACGGAGTGGGGGATGTCGCCGACGCGCTCGGGGCCGTAGACGGCCTGGATGTCGGCGATGGCCGGGTCGAAGCGGGCGAGGAGGCTGCGGAGGTCCGTGAAGAGCTCGGTGAGGGAGGTGGCGGCGCCGCAGGCGATGTTGTAGACCTGGTTGGCGGCGGGGCCGGTGGCGAGGGCGGCGCGCTGGTTGGCCTGGATGACGTTTTCGATGTAGGTGTAGTCGCGGGAGAAGGAGCCGTCGCCGTTGATGGTGGGGGCGGCGTGGCTGACGAGGGCCTTGGCGAAGAGGGGGATGACGGCGGCGTAGGCGCCGTGGGGGTCCTGGCGGGGGCCGAAGATGTTGAAGTAGCGCAGGCCGACGGAGGACAGGCCGTAGAGGGCCGCGAAGTTCTGCGCAAAGAGCTCGTTGACGTATTTGGTGATGGCGTAGGGCGACAGCGGGGTGCCGATGTCGTGCTCGACCTGCGGAAGCGTCTTGGAATCGCCGTAGGTCGCGGAGGAGGCCGCGTAGACGACGCGCTCGACGCCGGCCTTGTGCGCGGCGCAGAAGACGTTGACCGTGCCCGTGATGTTGACGTCGGCGGCCAGCGCAGGGTCGTCGATCGACAGCGGCACCGAGCCGAGCGCCGCGTGGTGCAGGACGTAGCGGGCGCCGTCGACGGCCTTCCGGCAGGTCTCCATCGAACGGATGTCGCCCTCGATCAGGGTGAAGCGCGGGTGGTCCAGGAACGGCGCGACGTTTTCGCGCTTGCCGGTGGAAAAGTTGTCGAGGACGACGACTTCGTTGTCCTGCGCAAGGAGCCGTTCGGCCAGGTTGGAGCCGATGAACCCGGCGCCGCCGGTGACCAGGACGCGGGTGCCGGACAGGATGGGGGTGGTGGTGCTCATAGCGCCGGCCATCATACGCCTCCGCGCCCGGGATGGGGAGCGTTTTTTGCCCCGGAAACCCCCTTTCGCGAGTTTGGCTTGGCGTCGGGGCCCGGAATGTGGTAGGTTGGCGGGACTGCGAGGTTTGATATGACGATGAATGCCGATTGGATGGGTCGCGTGCCGGAACGCCAGGAGCTGCCGGCGGAGTCGACGTGGGATCTGGCCCTGCTCTATGCCGATGGCGCGGCCTGGGAGGCGGACTTTGCGCGCATCGGCGCCCTGACGGCGCCCGTCGAGGCGATGCAGGGCTCGATCGACGCGCCGGAACGCGCCCTGGAGCTCTTCCAGGCCGAGGAGGCCCTGGACCGCCTGCTCGAAAAGCTTTACACCTACGCCCACCTCCTCCACGACCAGGACACCGCCGCCGCCGAGGGCCAGGGCCTCGAAAGCCGCATTCGCGCCGCCTATGCCGACGCCGCCGCCCGTTGCGCCTGGATCACGCCCGAGCTGGCCGCCCTCCCCGCCGAAACCCTCTCCGCCTGGGCCGCCCGGCCGGAACTGGCCCCCTGGGCCCGCCGCCTGCGCGAAATCGTCCGCGGAAGGCCGCACGTCCTCTCCACCGAGGCGGAAACGCTCCTGGCCCAGGCCTCGGAGGTGCTCTCGGCGCCGGAACAGATCTTCTCGATGCTGTCGGACGCCGACATGCGCTTCCCCGACGTGAAGGATGCCGCCGGCCAGCCGCACGAGCTGACGGAAGGGACCTACCGGACGCTCCTGGAGTCGAAGGACCGCACCCTGCGCCTGGCCGCGTTCGAGGGCCTCCTGGGCGGCTACGGCCAGTTCCGCAACACGATCGCCAGCACCCTCGCCGCCACGATGAAGGAGCACGTCTTCGACGCCCGAATCCGGAAGTTCCGCAACTGCCTGGAGGCCTCCCTCTTCGGCGACGAAATCGACCCCGCCCTCTACGAAGGCCTGATCGCCGCGACCCACGAGGCGCTCCCCGCGTTCCACGACTACGTGGCGCTGCGGGCCGAGGTCCTGGGCCTGGAGGGCGACGGCGCGCTCTCGATGGCCGACATGTACGTCCCCCTGATGGAGGCCAGCACCCGCACGGTGCCCCCCGACGAGGCCCGCGAATGGGTCGCCGCCGCGACGCGCCCCCTTGGCGCCGGCTACGGCCGCCTCCTGGCCCGCGCCTTCGACGAGCGCTGGATCGACTGGCCCAGCAACCGCGGCAAGACCTCCGGCGCCTATTCGTCTGGATGCTACGATTCCGCACCCTACCTCCTGCTGAACTACCAGGGGCGTCTCGACGACGTCTTCACCCTCGCCCACGAGGCCGGCCACTCGATGCATTCCGCCCTGGCCAACGCCGCCCAGCCGCATTCGCTGGCGTCCTATCCGATCTTCCTCGCCGAGATCGCCTCCACCGTCAACGAGCTGCTCCTCGCCCACTACTTGCTGGAAACCGGCGATCGCGACCTGCGCCTCCACGTCCTGAACCACCTCGTCGACGAGTTCAAGGGCACGCTCTACCGCCAGGTGATGTTCGCCGAGTTCGAGCTCTCGCTCCACCGCTGGACCGAGCAGGACGTCCCCCTGACCGCGGACTGGCTGTGCGCGGAATACGCCAAGCTGAACGCCGCCTACTACGGCCCGCGCGTCGGCGACGGCGGCGCCATCCGCCACGAATGGGCCCGCATCCCGCACTTCTACTACGACTTCTACGTCTACAAGTATGCGACGAGCTTCTGCGCCGCCCTCGTCCTCTCGCAGCGCATCCGCGCCGGCGAAGGCGTCGAGGCCTACCTCGGCCTCCTGCGTGGCGGCGGCTCCGAGGCCCCCCTCGCCGCCCTCCGCAAGGCCGGCGTCGACTTGGCCGACCGGCGCGTCATCGTCGACGCCTTCGGTGAGTTCTCCGCCGCCCTTGCCGCCCTGCGCAAGGAGCTCGGCCGCTAGCCCCGCACGGACGGCGGACCACGGACGACCACGGACGACGGGCGCATCGCCATGGAACTGACGGCCATCGACTTCGAGACGACCGGCTCGGTGCGCGGCTTTGCCGATGAGCCCTGGCAGATCGGCCTCGTCCGCTTCGACCTGCGCGGCGATGCCCCCCCCGACGCCTTCTCCGCCTGGCTCCATGTCGAGGCCGGCCGCCCCTTCAACCCCTACGCCCCGGGCCGCCACGCCGAAGTCCGCGCGGAACTCGCCGCCGCGCCCACCTTCCAGCAGCGCTGGCCCGAGCTGGCCCCCCGCCTCGCGCGCGGCCAGCCCCTCGTGGCCCATAACGCCGCCACCGAGCGCAAATTCCTTTCGCGCCTGGCCCCCCTGACGCCCTTCGGCCCCTGGATCGACACCCTGGCCATCGCCCGCAGGACCTTCCCCTCCCTGCCCGCCCATGCGCTCTCGGACGTCATCGCCGCCGCCGGCCTCCTCGCGGAGCTCCAGGCCCTCTGCCCCGGCCGCACCTGGCACGACGCCCTCTTCGACGCCGCCGCCTGCGCCGTCTTTCTCCGCTGGCTCGCGCGGCAGCCGGGCTGGGAACGCATGGATGCCGCCGCCCTCGAAAGGATGTCCCGATGAATCGCCTGATCGGCCACCTCAAAACCGCCTTTTTCGACATCGACGGCACCCTCCTCGACACCCACGGCCTCGGCCGCGAAGCCTTCGCCGCCACCCTCCGCGAGGTCGCCGGCACCGACAAGGGCCTCGAAGGCATCTCCTTCGCCGGCAATACCGACGCCAACGTCCTCGCCCAGTTCGCCCGCATCCAGGGCCTCGACCTGCCTTCCTTCCGCGCCCAGATCTGCGAACGCCTCCATGTCCACCTCGAACCGCTCCTGATCCTCCACCCCCCGACGCTCGTCCCCGGATCCCTCTCCTTCCTGCGCCGCCTCCGCGAGGACGGCTGCCATCTCGGCCTCCTGACGGGCAACACGCCGCAGTGCGCGCGCGTCAAGCTCGAAACCGCCGGCATCCCCGGCGACCTCTTCACCTTCGGCGGCTACGGCGACAAGTTCCCCGACCGCGCCGACATCGCCAGGGCCGCCATCGCCGACGCCCTCGAAAAGCATCCCGAGACCGCCGTCGACCCGACCTCCGCCGTCGTCTTCGGCGATACCCCGATGGATGTCGAGGCCGCCACCGCCGCCGGGCTCGCCTGCGTCGGCATCGCCGCCCCGACCGGCATCCGCAGGTGGAGCCCGAACGACCTCCTCGCCGCCGGCGCCATCCTCGCCGCCGACGACTACTTCGAGCTTATGGTCCGCGCCCGCTGACCGCCTTTCCCCCGACCGCCCCCAAAAAGTCCGCACCGCCCGCGCCCGTCCCCGCCCCGGCTTCTGCGCGTTTTTGGACCGCACGGCGTCGCTTGGGCTTGACAAGGGCGGCGGCGGCGGGCTATGGAAAAGGGACGCCTCCGCCGTTCGGGCGCGGGCGCTGCAGCAAGGATGGACGCCGATGACAGCCGTGAACGAGCAACTGGTTCGGGAATACCTGGAAATGCTGGGCTTTTCGGTCCGGCAGATGCGGAAATATTCGGTCATCGCCCGCTCGAAGGCGGCCTGGGAGGAGTCGGACCTGCTCGGCGTCAACCTGGCCATGTGGCAGGATTCCGGCACGGCCGCCACCTGGGCGAACCGCCCCGCCCCCGGCCTTTGGGGCGCGGCGGAGCTGATGCGCGTCCCCTCGATCTCGGTGAGCGTCCGCGGTTGGCATACGGACCGCTTCACCGCCCAGATGCTCGCCAGCTCGCCGGAGCTGGTGCGCTTCGCCTCCCCGGAGGCCATGCGCACGGCCATGGCCTCGATGCATACCACGGGAACCGCCGCCGTCCTCTTCCTGCCCGACCTGCCGACGGATCCCCGCGACCGCGCCGCCGCCCTCGACTACCTCGTGGGCCAGGGCGTCCAGGGCGTCGTCCTCTTCCGGACGCTCCTGCTGGACCTGCTCGACCGCGTGGACGTGAAGAAATCCTACGAAAAGTCCGACGTCCTCCAGGTCCTCCGCATCCTGAAGGCCCACCGCCTGGTCCAGTCGCGCCAGATGGTCCTCGGCGACTGGCCCGGCGCCGCCCGCCGCGTTCGTCGGCCGGCCGCGGCGGCTTTCCCCGACGCATCCCCCGCCCCGGAAGAGGACCCCGCCGATCCCGATGTCCCGCCCG
>JAZQOP010000215.1:0-6071 GCA_045627965.1 Kiritimatiellia bacterium
GCCCCAAGGACGCCCATCAGGCCCCAAACCGGCTTTCCCCCCATCGCGGGCCGCCCGGAGGTCGGCCCCTACCGGCTCCGCTTTCCTTGGCGAATGATTCGGCTTTCCCTACGTTCCCTCGCATGTTCACCGAATACCCGATCCCATTCGCACCCATGCGGATTCGCAAAATCGTCGAATTCCATCCTCATCCAGGCTCCTTTCGGCAGGACCCGATCTCCGAGCGGGCCGCCTTCGCCAATACCTGCGCCCACGCACAATCGCCGAACGAATGCCCCATGGGCCGCCCCTCTCCCCCCTCCCTTGCCCACTTTTCCCCGTCCTCTCCCCCTCCCCCGACCGCGTTTCTCCCTGTGAGATCAAGGTAAAACATTGGGCTTTTTGGCCATTTTTCGCATTTTGCCCCCGCCGCAGCCCCTTACTGGGCAAGCCAGGCGACCAGTTCCGGCACGCCTTGTCCGGTGCGGGCCGACGTCTCGAAAATTTCCGCCTTGCCGTTGACCCGGCGAATGGCGGCCAAGGCCGCGTCGCGGTCGAAGCCGACGGCGTCGGCAATGTCGATTTTCGTCAAGACGACGGCATCGGCCGAGGCGAACGCCCGCGGATACTTCAACGGCTTGTCCTCGCCCTCCGTCACCGACAAAAAGGTCATCCGACGCCCCTCGCCCAGGTCGAAAGCGGCCGGGCAGACCAAATTGCCCACATTTTCGACAAAAATCGTCCTGGCGGACTCGGCGCCCGGCATTGCTAGGAGCGTATCCAGGGCATGGGCGACCGCATGGGCGTCGAGATGGCACATCGTCCCCGTCTGGATTTGGACCGCGGGGCGGCCGCTCTTGCGCAGGCGTTCCGCATCGTTTTCCGTCTGCAAGTCGCCGACGATTGCGGCGGCGCCGTCCATGGCGGCGAGGATTTTCGTCAGGAGCTCCGTCTTGCCGGAGCCTGGCGAGGAAAGGACGTTGACCATCCGGATGCCCTTGGCGCGCAAAAAGCCGCGATTTTCGTCGGCCAGCCGCTGATTCAGGGCCAAGGCGTCGGCCATGACGGGGATTTCCGCCTCGCCGGCGTGGTGATGGTGATGGGCCTCCGCATGGGCGTGATGATGGTGATCGGCACCCGTTCCGCCGCAACCGCAATGCTCGCACATATCGCTATTCCTCCTCGACCGTGATCGAATCGAGCCGCAGCTCCAATCCGCCCAGCCATTCCACCTCGACACCGCCGCATGCGGGGCAAGCCGCCCCGGCCTCGGCAAACGAAAATTCCGCCCCGCAGCCGGCCGCACCGCCGCACCGGAGCCGCGCCGGCGCCGTCCGGACCTCCAGGACCGCCCCTTCGAGGCCAAGCCAGCGCGGGGCGACCGCCTCGAACGCAAATTCCAGCGCGCCGACATCGGCCCCCGACATTTCGCCGACCGTCACCTTCAGGCGCTTGACCGGGCGCCCCGCGGCCGCCGCCTTTGCCGCCCCGAGCCAGCCCTCGACAATCCCCAGCTCGTGCATCGCCGCCTACTCCTCGGGCGGCCGTTCGCCATCCACGCCCTTGGACGACGACTCCAGCGGGTCCAGATCTTTCAGCGCCCCGTGGAAGCGTTCCTTGCGCGCATCCTTCCGCTGGAGGGCGATCCACATCCGCAACCCGTAGGAGACGAAGAAGAAGAGGAAGCCGGCCATGATCAGCCGCAAGCCCCAGCCCATCAGCGTCGCATCCGCGTCGCTGCGGTGCACCAGGTAGAGGTAGACGCCAGGCAGCGTCAGCAGATACGCCGCCACGCGGGCGACAAGATAGACCGTCCTCAAGCTCATCGGGCCCCTAGCGCAGCTGCTCCAGCGCCTCGCGTGCCGCCAATTCCGGCGAACCGGCCGCGTTCACGTGCACCAGGACGCCTTTCTTCGCGTAGAAATCGACCAGGCTGGCCGTCTGGCGGTTGTAGACCTCCAGGCGGTTCAGGACCGTCGCCTCGCAATCGTCGTCGCGCTGGTAGAGCTCGCCGCCGCACTGGTCGCAGACGCCATCCTTCTTCGGCTTGATGTTCACCACGTGATAGACCGCCCCGCAGCCCCGGCAGATCCGGCGACCGCCCAGGCGCTTCACGATGACATCCGCGCCGACATCCAGCAGGAACACCTGCGAAATCGCCGTCCCCATCTTCGCGAGCACCTCGTCGAACATTTCCGCCTGCGCAAGGGTCCGGGGAAAGCCGTCGAACATGAACTTGTCATCCGCGCCGGCCTGGGCCAGGCGCTCGCCGACGATCCGCATGATCACGGCATCCGGCACAAGCTCGCCCTTGTCCATGAAGCCCTTGGCTTCGAGCCCCGTCGGCGTACCGGCCTTGATGGCGGCGCGTAACATGTCCCCCGTCGAAACGTGGAGAAACCCCGCCTTGTCGCGAATCGTCTCCGCCAACGTCCCCTTGCCCGCTCCGGGGGCTCCCAGCAAAATGATAGCCTTCATATCCACGCCTTTCGTTTCACGTCCCCCAATTCTGCCTTTTCCTCCCCCTGCCCTCAAGGAAAAACATCCCGTTCTTGAAAGTTGCAAAAGCTTCCCGGGCCCCGGACGGCTTGCGCCCCGCCCACCTGTTCACTTTGGCATTGACAATGCGCAACGAATGCGAAAGGACACGAAACGTTCAATGTCCCAGAAAGCATCCCCCATGAAACGCATATTGATTTCGTTCGGGTTCGGAATGGCCGCGCTGGCCGGCGCAGCCAGCGCCGGCGCCGTGGACACAGGGTCCGAAACGCAGGACGAAGATGCCGCTTGGGAGAACCGGGGCGATTTTGAATACGAATGGACCAGCTGGGACTTCAGCTTTTGAAAGGGGCAAAAATGAAACGGATATTTTTCATGTCGATGTTTTCCCTTTGCCTGCTGGTCTCGCAGTTTGTTGGCGCGGGCCTGGCGTTGGGAGGAGAGGACGTGTCCCGTGCGGAGGGATTTCGCGAAGTGGAGGGGCTTGAGGGCTTTTCCTCGCGGGGCGGGGCCCAGTCGTTGGAGGCGGCATCCCTTTCCGATGCGGCATCCCTCGGGGCAGACGGGGCCGGGCAGCTGGCCTGGGGACAGGCCATGCTGGAGGACCTGGAACGGCTGCAAAAAGAGGCCGGGGGCGACCCGTTGGCGCGTGTGGAGGATGTCTTTGCGTTTCGGGAGTGGTGCCTAAAGGCCCCCGGGAAGGGGAACCTGGTCTTGGCCGTCGCGGCCGAGGACACCGCCGCCACGTTGCTGTTTCGCGCGCTTGCCCAGGACCAGTCGAGAGGGGAAGAGATTCGGCGGCTTTTTGCCAAATGCAAGCCGAACGGGTTGACGGCGGACTACTGGCTGGAGACCTTGGCCATGGAAGGGATTGCCGTGGAATGCGGCGACGCCCTCAAGGACGAAGACCCGGAACACGTCCGCCTGGAAACCTTCTGGAACGCATATGTTGCCATGCAAGGCGAAGGGTATGACATGTTCCATTTTCTCCGGCCGGATCGCACCTGGAATGGATGTACGGATGCCTTTGTGCCGGAACAAGCGATGTTTAGGGCCATGCTGATTGCACGAAAAGAAATTTCCTTAGGAATTTGTCTTGAGATATGCGAGAAGTCAGAGGATGTCCCCGAAGAGATTGCCGCGTTCATCGGCGCTGCAAACAAATATGCGGATGATGCCCTCCACGATCGGGACCGTTTCTCCGAAAGCATTACCCCTCACGAAGTCTGGCGTCACTGGGCGGCGGCGCTGGAGGAGGCGAACAGAAAATGAGGTGCCGGTGGGGCGCGTTTGGCTCGCAGGAGCGGGATAGGGGGACGCGGGCCCCGCGACCTTGGGACAAGCCCGGTCCGCGACGCCGCGCCTTGGACGTGCGCCTTCCCGAGGAAAAACAGGGGCCGCGGCGAATAGCGCTTGCGCGCGGGGGGGCAAACGGCTATAAGGGTCGAAACGCATTGAACCCAAGCCCCCATAGGAGTTCCAACCACAGATGCGCACCACCTTCGTCCGTCCCCTTCTGGCCCTGCTGGCCGCCGCCACCGCGTGCGCCCTGGGCCTGACCGCCTGCGAAGCCTTCTCCTCCACCGAGGACGTCATCACGCTCGACGAACTCAACGGCGTCGCCAACTCGACCAGTTCGTCCGGGCAGAAGGACACGAGCGCGTCGTCGGGATCCGGGGGGAGCACGTCGTCGTCCTCCTCCAGCGCATCAAGCTCGTCCTCGTCGACCTCCGGGAGCTCCAGCTCGGGAGGGAGCAGCACTTCCGGCGGATCGAATTCGACGGGCAACACCTCGTCGCTGGTCGGTTTTTCGGGGGTGAAATGGCTGGCGACGGACGTATCGGGGTGGTCGCAGACCGCGAGCCTGAGCGCGTCGATCACGGGGAGCGAGATCAAGATGAACTACAACAAGTCGCGCGTCTGGCCGGCGGTGGACGGCGTCAACGCCAACCCGTGGGCCATCGTCAACATCGGGGGCAAGTGGTATGCGGGGACGTTCGAGTGGCTGCGCTACGGGCAGACGTCGAAGCCCAAGGCGGTGCTGGACGGGTCGAAGGGCGACCATTTCAAGAAGGCGCCGCTGTCCTCCTGGCGGCCGCAGGCCGGCGAGCGCTTCGGCATCATGGTTTCCGGGCTGGCGCGCACCAGCACGCGCAACGTCAAGGAACGTTCCAACGTGTCGATGGTCACCTGGAAGTAGGCCGTAGCGCCTTCGATCCCGTCCCGCAAGCCCCCGCCCTCCCCCCAACCGCAAGGATGCCGCCATGATTCCGCCCTCCTCCGACAACACCCTTCCCGGCTTCGAAGCCCTGGATGCCGCCGACTTTCCCGCCGCGGAGCCCGAGGCGGCGCCGCAGCCCGAGCCGCCGGCCCTGCCCGACGGGCTTGTCCTGGACCGGCCGCTCGTGTTCTTCGACATCGAGGCCACGGGGCTGGACGTCGGAACGGACCGCATCATCTCGATTGCGCTCGTCCGCTACGCGCCGACCGCCGAGAAACGTCCGCCGGAGCAGCGCTACTACCTCCTCAACCCGGGGCGGAACATCCCGCCCGAATCCACGCAAATCCACGGCATCACCGACGAAAAGGTGCGCCTTTGCCCGACGTTCGACCGCATCGCCGAGGAACTGGCCGAGTTTTTCAAGGAGGCCGACCTGGGCGGCTACAATCTCGTCCACTTCGACATTCCCATCCTGCAGAACGAATTTCGGCGCGTCGACATCCCGTTTTCCGTCGACCGGCGCCGCGTCATCGACCCGCAGGCCATCTTCTTCCATCGCGAGCCGCGGACGCTTTCCGCCGCCGTCCAGTTCTACTGCGGGCATCCCCTCGACGACGCCCACGACGCGCGCGCCGACATCTTCGCCACGATCGAGGTCCTCGCCGGCCAATACCGGCACTACGGCGACCTGCCCGGCGACATGGCAGGGCTCGACGACTACTGCGTCCAGCGCAAGCCCAACTGGGTCGACCGCTCCGGCCGCCTGTGCTGGCAGAACGGCGAAGTGACGTTCAATTTCGGCAAGAACAGGGGGAAGGCCGTCCGGGACGTCCTCCGGAACGAGTCCAGCTTCGTCGACTGGATCCTCAAGGGCAACTTCCCCGAAGACCTCAAGGACATCCTGCGCAAGGCCAAGCAGGGGATCTACCCGGCGCTGCCCGGCCGGGCGTGAGCCCATTCGGCCATCATGCGCGGCCCCGGGGGGGGATTTAGGGGTTAGGGGCGGGCTGAAGCCCGCCGGGGCGATGCTGGGGCGAGGGGACCGGCCATCCTGCGAGGGAACGCAGGGGAGCCGAACCGTTCGGATGGGAAAGCGGCTTTGGCTGGGGACCGGCCGCCAGACGAACCGCGACGGGGAGGAAAACCGCAAATGCGCAAATTTCCCAATGTTTCACCATAATCTCACAAGGCCCCAGAGGGCGGGCGGGGCCTGGATGGGGATGGGAAGTCGACGTTTTTGCGAATCCGCAGGAAGGAGGGACGGATGGAAACGCCGGAGCCCCCTCCCCCGTCCGCGGCGCCGGGGCAAAGGGATGAAAAGGGCGCCCGGGAGCCCGGCGGCCTCTTTTGCGGCGCGCGCGCTTTTTGTGGG
>JAZQOP010000216.1:0-3561 GCA_045627965.1 Kiritimatiellia bacterium
GCAACCTCGAAGCCTGGCTCAACTCCATCCATCGCGAATCGCTCGGCGGACAGGCCGCCATCGCCTACCAGACTTCCGTCGCCTAATCCCATGTCCCACGCACCACAAGATTCCGTGTCCCTTTTCAGTTGCAATTCACCCAAAAATTTTTGCCCTACATGGTTCGGGGCGGGAGGTACTCGGCTTCCAATCGCCTAAATGATGTCCAAATCTGGCGAACTGATGGGGAAAAGTGTCGGGCAAAAATCGGGCAAAAATTCAGTCGCCAGGGGGCTTTTTTAGTCGTTTTCAGTCGCTTGCGGCTGTTTTTGGACAGGACAAAAAAAGACCCGCGAAAAATTGATTTTTGCCAATGTTTTCGCGGGAAAAGGTGGAGCCAATGGGCGGATTCGAACCGTCGACCGTCGCATTACGAATGCGGTGCTCTACCAGCTGAGCTACATTGGCGCCAACGCGGGCTGGACTCTACGCGTTTTCCGCCCCAAGTCAAGCCCAATCCGCCCTCTTGACGAAAAATTGCGCATGGCGGCGCCGCGGCGGCGCCATTTCGGCGTCCTGCGACAACTTTTCGGAGGAGCGAGGCGAGCTTTTCGCCATTGCGGACGGGGGGGGGCTTTGGTATGCTTGGGGCGCTATGAAAATTCTCGTCACAGGTGGATCGGGCTATATTGGAAGCGTCACGACGGAGCTGCTGTGCGACGCGGGCAACGAGGTGACCGTCTTCGACAATCTGGAACGCGGGCACATCGAGGCCGTCGACGAACGCGCGAAGCTCATCCGCGGAGACCTGCGCAATCCGCAGGAAATCGCCGACGCGATGAAGGCGGTGCTGCCCGACGCGGTCTTCCATTTTGCGGCCTACGCGCTGGTCGGCGAGTCGATGCAGGACCCGATGATGTATTTCCAGAACAACGTCGGCGGCGGCATCAACCTCGTCGACGCGATGCTCGGCTGCGGCGTCAAGCGCATCATCTTCTCCTCGACGTGCGCCACCTACGGGCAGCCGGAGCGGATCCCGATGGACGAGACGTTGCCGCAGCGCCCGACCAACCCCTACGGCGAGAGCAAGCTCATGCTCGAGACCGTCATGCGCTGGGAGCAGCAGCGGCGCGGCCTGCAGCCGACGTTCCTGCGCTACTTCAACGCGTGCGGCGCGACCGAAAAGCACGGCGAGGACCACGACCCCGAGACGCACATCATCCCGAACGTCCTGCGCGTCGCCCTCGGCCAGGCGGAGGCCGTCCCCGTCTTCGGCGACGACTACGCGACGCCCGACGGCACCTGCGTCCGCGACTACATCCACATCGCCGACCTCGCCCGCGCCCACATCCTCGCGCTCGAGAAGGATGCGCTCGGCCCCTACAACCTCGGCACGGGGACGGGCTTCAGCGTCGCCCAGATCGTCCAAGCCTGCCGCGAAGTCACGGGCCACCCCATCCCCGTCAAGATTTCGCCGCGGCGCCCGGGGGACCCCGACGCGCTCGTCGCCGGCGCGGCCAAGGCCGCCGAAGTCCTCGGCTGGGTGCCGCAGCGCTCCGACGTCCGCAACGTCGTGCGCGACGCCTGGGCCTGGCACCAGCGCCATCCCCGCGGCTACGCCGGCTGACCGCCCCGCCCCCCAGGAGCCCGCCATGAATCCCGGACACGAAAACGAATCGCTTCCCGTCCAGCGCCGCGGCTTCCGCGTCGACACGACCCGCACCAAGAGCCATTCCAAGCGGAGCGCCCAGGTGCGCCACGTCCTCGCCGTCATGTCGGGCATGTTCCCGCTGGGGGCCCTGTTCGTCTTCCTGATGGCCCGCTTCACCCTCGAGGCGCCGCAGCGCCACCTGCCCTACAAGCTCGCCCTGGCCTTCCTCGTCGGCGGCATGGTCTCGCTCTTCTTCTACGCCATCGCGCGCGCCAACAGCGCCCGGCGGCACGAAATTTCGCGGCGCAACCGCGAACTGAAATACCAGCGCCAGGCCGAGGAGCTGCGCCAGGAGCGCGACCGCATCGCCCAGAAGCAGCAGGCCGCCCGCGCGGCGGACGGCGCCGACGGCGCCTCCACCGGGCGCCCATGACCGCCGCGCCCCCGAGCAGCCCGCGTTCGGGAATGGCCCTGGTGCTGGCCCTCGCCGCGACCGTCGTCGCCGCCGGCCTGCTGATGCTCCTCCAGGCCCGGGCCCTGCGCCGCGGCACCGAGGCGCGCGCCCTCCTCGAAACCGGCCAGCTGCGGGTCGCGGCCGCCGAAACCGCGAGGGCCGCCCTCCACCTGCTCTCCGCCGACGAAGACCTTTCCGTCGACCATCCCGGCGAGGACTGGGCGCAAATCGTCGAAAAGGACTGGGGCGACGGGCTCTCCGCCTGGGCCCGCGTCGAAGATGCCGCCGCGAACGTCGACCTCAACAACCTCGGGCACGAGGCCCAGCCCGGCCGCAGCTTCCACGAGATCGCCCGCAACGCCTTCGCCTGCTGCGGGTTCTTCGAGGCGGACGCCCCCGTCGCCGCCCTGGCCGACTACATCGACGCCGACGACGACGGCCCCTACGAGGCGCCCTTCTACCGCCATGCCGATCCGCCGCTCACCCCCCCCGGCCGCGAGCTCTGGGCCCCCGCCGAGATGCTGGACGTCCACAAGATTTCCGCCGACCTCTTCGCCCCGCCCGCCGACGGCCGCCGCAACCGCGACGAACTCTTCGGCGGCGACTTCCGGCGCGCCGCGACGCTCATCCCCGACCGCCCGGGCGAGCCCGTCCCCGTCAACGTCAACACCGCCACGCGCGAGGCGCTCCTCGCCGTCGCCGGCATCGACCGCGCCGAGCTCGTCCGCTCCGCCATGGCCCTGCGCGACCTGCACCCCTTCGAGTCGCTTTCCATGCTCTTTGCCGCGCGTCCCGAGCTCGCCGCCGCCCTCGAAGGCGCCCTCGACGTCAAATCCAGCTACTACCGCGTGCACGCCGTCGCCGAGCGCGGCGGCCGCCGCCGCTCCGTCCTCGCCTGGGCCCGCCGCGAGGCGGACGGCTCCGTCCACCTCCTCCAATGGCTCGAAGGGGAAACCTGACCATGACCGCCGCCTCCGCATCCTCCGCCGTCCCGTCCGCCGCCGTCGCCGTCGCCTACGGCCTCGACCGCACGGCCGGGCGCCTCGTCGTCGCGCGCTCCGTCCGGGGCCGTCCCGCCGTCCTGCTCCACGCCGGCGCCCCCAGCGCGCCGGGCGCCGCCGGGGCGCTGGCCGCCGCGCGGGCGGACGTCCTCGCCGGCAAGGCCGCCCTGGCCATTGCGGCGCCGCCCGCCGCCACGTTCATCCGCGAGCTGCGCACGCCGATCTCCTCGCCTGCGAAGGCCGCGCGCGTCTGGGCATCGCTGCTCGACCTCGAGCTCCCCTTCCCCGTCGAGCAGGCCGCGCACTTCGCCGCGCCGCCGCGCAAGCTGCCCGAGGGCGGCCTGGCCACCTGTGCCGCCGCCATCCGCGCCGACGACCTGCAAGGCGCCCTGGCCGACGCCGGCGCCGCCGGCATCCCCGCCCCGCACGCCGACGCCCGCGCCCCCGCCCCCCCCGCGCCCCCCCCCCCCCCCCCC
>JAZQOP010000217.1:0-2409 GCA_045627965.1 Kiritimatiellia bacterium
TCCCCACTTTCCACCCCTTTTCCAGCGAATCGGGATTGACCTCCACCCCGAAAAGCGTAAGATTCCCCACGAAAGAAAGGTCCAAAATCCATTCCACCAAGGAGCCCATCATGAAGCGCAAACAAGGTTTCACCCTGATCGAGTTGCTCGTCGTCATCGCGATCATCGGCATGCTCGCCGGCATTCTCATCCCCGTCGTCTCCGACGCCTTGAACAGCGCCGCCATGGCCAAGACCCTTTCCAACGGCAAGAGCATCTACCAGGCCGCCGCCGTCGCCGACATGGAGAACATGAACAGCGGCGCCTTCGCCGCCTTCCCCTACTCAGACGACTACTCCACCTCCACCGAGTACTTCATCGACCTCGTGACCAACGACTACATGTCCGTCACCTTCGACTTCTTCGCCGCCCAGGACATCCCCGGCGCCAAGTCCTCCGAGCCCGGCGACTTCGCCGCCGAAAACAACGCCTGGAAGCTCGTCGCCGGCATCAAGCCCAAAGGCTGCAAGGACGGCACCCCCTTCATCTTCACCCGCAACTACGCCATCTCCAGCATCCCCACCGACAAGGGCGACATCACCGAGGAAGAGCTCACCGACAACGACGGCTGCCCCTTCGGCGCGGCCGGCCTCATCGTCGTCCAGAAGGGCGGCGCCGCCCAGAAGCTCAGCAAGCAGGACCTGAAGAAGGAAAACTTCAACAGCGCCGGCAAGCCGGGCGCCTCCGTCAACCTCTCCGTCCTCGCCCCCTAGCCGACCCTGGCGGTCCAAAGGCCGGAAGCGTCCGCGTTTCCGGCCTTTTTTGTGCCCCCGCCAACCCCCTCCCGCCCCCCTCCACCACCATGAGCCGATTCGTCATCGAAGGCGGACATCCCCTCCGCGGCCTCTTCAAGCCGATGGGCAACAAGAACGCCGCACTCCCCATGATCGCCGCGTGCCTCCTCACCGACGAACCCCTCCGCCTCCGCAACGTCCCCGCCATCCGCGACGTCGACAACCTCCTCCGCCTCCTCGACGACCTCGGCGTCGCCGTCTCCCGCCAGGGCCACTCCGTCGAGCTCTGCGCCGCCGCCCTCCGCAAGACCGACCTCGACCCCGCCCTCTGCCGCAGCGTCCGCGGCTCCATCCTCCTCGCCGGCCCCCTCGCCGCACGCCACGGCTCCGCCACCCTGCACCCCCCCGGCGGCGACGTCATCGGACGACGACGCCTCGACACCCACTTCGACGGCCTCCGCCAGCTCGGCATCCCCATGCGCCGCCTCGGCGACGCCTTCCGCCTCCTCCGCTCCCCCGCCTTCGCCGGTGCCGACATCCTCCTCGACGAGGCCTCCGTCACCGCCACCGAAAACATCCTCATGGCCGCCGTCCTCGCCCCCGGCATCACCGTCCTCCTCAACGCCGCCTGCGAACCCCACGTCCAGAACCTCGCCCGCCTCCTCGTCCGCATGGGCGCCGACATCGACGGCATCGGAACCAACCGCCTCGTCATCTCCGGCGTCCCCGCCCTCCGCGGCGCCACCTTCCGCATCGACCCCGACTACATCGAGATCGGCTCCATCCTCGCCGCCGCCGCCGCCACGCGCGGCTCCGTCGAAATCGCCGAAATCCCCGAGCCCGTCACCCTCTGCGTCATCCAGCGCCTCTTCTCCCGCCTCGGCGTCGTCACCGAACGCCGCGACGCACGCTACCGCCTCCCCCCCCGCCAGTCCCTCCGCATCCGCCCCGACCTCGGCGGCTCCATCCCCAAGATCGAAGACGGCATCTGGCCCGCCATCCCCTCCGACCTCCTTTCCGTCGCCCTCGTCCTCGCCACACAGGCCAAGGGCGACGTCCTCTTCTTCGAGAAGCTCTTCGAATCCCGCATGTATTTCGTCGACCGCCTCCTCGAAATGGGCGCCCGCGTCGTCGCCTGCGACCCCCACCGCGTCCTCGTCAGCGGCCCCGCCCCCCTCCGCGCCAAGCACATGACCTCCCCCGACATCCGCGCCGGCATGGCCCTGATCATCGCCGCGCTCGCCGCCGACGGCACCTCCGTCATCGACAACGCCGACATGGTCGACCGCGGCTACGAAGCCATCGAACTCCGCCTCCGCTCCCTCGGTGCCCGCATCACACGCGAAGACTAGCCCCCCGCACCCGCCCTCCTCCGTCCAGCCCCTGCCGCCCAAAAATGTTTGCCCCGGCAAACATTTTCACTAGCCACTAATCACTAGCCACTAACCCCTAGCCACTACCCCCTCCCCACCCGCCCCAGCCGCGCCAGCCGCGCCACCGTCTCCGCCGCCGCATCCTCCGCACGCGCATCCACCCCCGGCTTCCCCGGATAAAGCCGGTAGTCCGCCCGGAACGCCGTCGGCGTCGCATTATACATAAAGACGTTCGCCCCCCGCGAAAACGCCAAATCGCGCCC
>JAZQOP010000218.1:0-1512 GCA_045627965.1 Kiritimatiellia bacterium
GACGCTCCTGCCCCTCGCCGAACTCGCCGACGCCGCCCCCGCCCCCCTCGCCGACGCCCTCCCCCCGCGCGACCGCCTGGCCCTCCTGTCCGCCATCGCCCTCGCCCTCCCCGGCGTCGTCCTGACCCGCGACGGACGCGCCGCCTGCGTCGACGTCGGCGTCCCCGAACTCCTGCGCACCCTGCTGGCCAACCGCCCCGACGCCACCCTCCGCGCCCTCGTCCAGGCCTACAACCTGCTCGTCTACCCGCGCAGCCAGCTCGGCCTCGGCCATGTGCGGCTCCACCTGCTGCGCCTGCCATCCGTCGTCCGTTCCTCGCCGAACCACTACCGCCTCGCCGCCCCCCACCAGCCCACGCTTCCGCTGGGCGCCACCCCCGGCACCCGGCCATGAACCCCTCCGCCCCCATCCTCGTCTGCGGCCTCGGGAAATCCGGCCTGGCCGCCGCCCGGCTGGCGCACCGCGCCGGCCATGCCGTCCACGCGCTCGACACGCGCGACACGCTCGAGCTCCGCGCCGCCGCCGCCCCGCTCGCCGCGCTCGGCATCCCGCTCCACCTCGGCGCCGCCACCCCGCCGAAAGGCATCCCCTACGCCGCCGCCATCGTCTCCCCCGGCCTGCCGCCCGACGGCCCCCTGCTCTCCGCCCTCCGCGCCCGCGGCATCACCCTCCAGTCCGAGCTCGACTTCGCCTGGGACCTCCGGCCTGCCGGCACGCGCACCATCGCCGTCACGGGCTCCAACGGCAAATCCTCGCTCGTGAAGGCGCTGGCCGACCTCCTCGACGCGCCAGGCGCCCCGGCCGTCCCCTGCGGCAACTACGGCCTGCCCGTCGCCGACGCCGTCCTGCTCGATCCGCCGCCCGCGTGGCTCGTCATCGAGGCGTCGAGCTTCCAGCTGGAAACCACCGCTCACCTGCGCCCCGACATCGCCATCCTCCTGAACCTCCTGCCCAACCACCTCGACCGCCACGGCTCCATGGCCGAATACGCGCGCCTCAAATGCAGGATATTCGCCCGCCAGGGCCGCGACGGCGTCGCCATCGTCCCGGACGATCCCGCCGACCTTTCCGGACAGGCCCCCCTCCTCCCCGGCGGCCCCGAGGACCGCCCGCAAGTCCTCCGCTTCTCCGCCGCCGCCCTCCCCTTCGACATCCCCGGCTCCTACTTCGACAACCCCGTCCTCCGCCCCGCCGCCCACGCCCTCCTCCTCGCCGCACGCGCCGCCGGACGCTCCGACGACGACGCCCGACGCGCCCTCCTCGACTTCCGCCCCCTGCCGCACCGCAACGCCCTCCTGCGCACCTGGCGCGGCATCCGCATCGTCGACGATTCCAAGGCCACCAACCTCGCCGCGCTCGTCGCCGCGCTCCACATGCAGCCCGCCGGCTCCCCCATCCGCCTCATCGCCGGCGGCCGCCCCAAGGAAACCGACTTCGCCCCCGCCCTCCCCGCACTGCGCGCCACGACCGCCGCCTGCTACCTCATCGGCGAATCCGCCCCCGCCTTCCAT
>JAZQOP010000219.1:0-10041 GCA_045627965.1 Kiritimatiellia bacterium
CGCAATGGAAACGTGTTTTCAGAAGAATTTGAGGCCGGCGGGGGCGGCGTCGGGCTTGGGGTCGGTGGCGGCGGGGTCGGGGTCGGGGGGAAGCTTGTCGGCGAGCTCGTCCTGGAGGGCGAGGGCGTCGGGGTCTTCGGGGACGACGGAGAGGTAGCGGGCCAGGGCGTTGTGTGCGCGCTTGTACTGGTGGAGGCGGGCCATGGCCTGGGCGAGCTTGAGGAGGCGGGTGTAGCGGTAGGGGGCGATGCTCTCGGCGCGGTTGAGGGCCTTGGTGGAGGCGTTCCAGTCGTGGGTCAGGCAGTAGACGGAGCAGAGCTCCTCCCAGACGAGGGGGTTTTCGGGGACGGCTTCGGTGGCGGTGTTGAGGACGGCGATGGAGGCGTCGAACTCGCCCATCTGGTAGAGGGCGCGCGAGAGCTGGATGGCGGCGCCGGAGTTGCAGGGGTCCTGCGCGAGGATGTAGCGGGCCCATTCGGCGGCCTGGGCGTGGTGGCCGGCGTTTTCGAGGCTGGCGGCGACGTTGAGGGCGTAGCGGATGTGGAAGTAGCCGTCGCGGGCGTCGGGGGAGCGGAGGACGGGCAGGACCTCGTCGAAGGGCGTCCCCTGGGCGGACAGGATGAAGGCGAGGAGGGCGCGCAGGTCGTAGCGGTGCGGGGCGAGGGCGAGGGCGTTGCGGGCGGCGGTCTCGGCGCGGGGGGCGTCGCCGGCGCGCAGGAGGTACTGGGCGGCGCGGCCGGAAAGGTAGATGTCGTCGGGGCGGGCCTCCTTGCGGCGGGCGAAGATGGCGCGGGTCTGGAGGGGCGGGATGGCGTCGACGCGGGCTTGGGCGGCGTCGCGGACGGCGTGGAGGTGGGCCAGGGTGTTGGTGTGGGTTGTCTGGCGGAGGAAGGGCTGGGAGAGCTGCTGGCGGAGGAGGGTGTCGGCGACGGACAGCTCGCCCCACGGGTTCTGGAGGAGGTGGGCGGCGAGGTCTTCGCGGGGGGGGAGGGGGGCGCCGGGCGCGGTGAGGCGGGCGGCGAAGGCCGGGGCGTCCTGGAGGGCGCGGAGGATGTCGGCGGCCAGGAGGCAGGCGGCAGGGAAGGCGTAGTGGATGTGGTCGAGGAAGAGGTCGTGGCCGGGGATGCCGTCGGCGCTGGCGGCGCAGAAGAGGGCGTCGCCGTCGCAGAGCCCGAGGCCGTTCTCGGCGGCCAGGTCGCGGATGGCCTGCTGGAAGGTGGATGTGGCGCGGAGGGGGAGGGCGTCGGCGTCGGCGGCGCGGCGGTAGAGGGCGGCGGCGTCGGGGAGGCGGCCGAGGGCGAGGGCGACGCCGGCTGCGCGGTAGAGCGCCTCGGCGTGGCGGGGGTTGCGCTCGAGGAGCTCGCCGTAGCGGGCGTAGGCGGCGTGGAGGTCGCCGTCGCCGGTCGCCTTGATCGCGGCCCGGAAGATTTCGCGGACCTCCTGGGCCTTCGTCTCGTCCTGGACGTAGGCGGTGGCGAAGGGGGCGCAGTCGCGGAGGTTGACCGGCGGGACGACGGGAAGGACGACGGGCGTCGCGTCGAGGGCGTCGGCCAGGATGGCGGCGTAGTTCTTGGCGAAGGAGCGGTGCGCGGCGGACAGGCGGGGGTCGTCGAGCTGGAGGCGGTCGCGCAGGGTCAGCGGCTCGGCGGAGGTCCAGGCCTCGTGGTCGGCCTGCCGCGGGAACCAGCGGTTGCGGAGGTCGGCGTAGAGCTGGTGGAGGTGCGTGCGGGACAGGATCGTCAGCAGCCGCGCGATGTTCGACGAGCTGTGCAGCCTGCCGCTCGGCGAGGCCGGGCCGAACGGCCCCGCGATTTCGTTGTTGCCGACAAGGACGACGACGGCGTCGGGCCGCAGCAGCCCCAGGTCGCGCGCGGATTCGCGCAGGGTGTGGGAGTTGCCGCCCGCCAGCCCGAGGGGGATGACCTCGACCGGGACGCCCGGCGCCCGGGTCTGCAGGTAGGCCTCGAGGATGCGCGCGATGCCGAAGGACGGGTCCGGCTCGCCCAGGCCCGCGTCGTCGGCCAGGAGCACGACGCGGATGGACCCCCCGGTCCGCTCCTGCGCGGCGACGATGGGCAGCGGCGGCATGGCGATGCGCGGCGGGGCGAAGCGGTAGGCGAAGAACGGGTTGTCGATCCATACCGGCGTGCCGTCGGCCGCGACCGCCGGGACGAGGTGGTGCGACGAGTAGTAGGGCGCGACGAGCCGCGCGGCGACCTCGGCCAGCGCAAGCAGGACGAGGATGGAGGCCAGGACGAGGGCCAGGCGCTTCAGATGGCGCAGCAGGGACATTCGCGCGGGGGCGGAGGACGGCCTCGGGAGGACGGTCTTCGGCGCGCCGCGGCTAGGCGGCCGGCTTCGACGGCTGGAGGGCCAGCCGCAGGAAGACGATCGCCGGCCAGGCCAGGAAGATGGCGGCGACGGCCCACTCGGGCAGGTGCGCGGCCAGCTTCGGGCCGATCCAGAAGTAGACGAAGATCGGGATGATGAGCTGCAGGACGTTCGCTCCGCCCAGGCCGATGTCGCGGAACCGGCGCGCCGACGCCGTCAGGGCGAACCACGCCGCCACGAGCGTCAGCAGGGCGATGGCCCAGCCGGGCAGGAGCGTGCCCGGTTCCGTCCAGGACCCGTTCCAGTAGCAGCCGACAAGGACGGCGAAGGCGGGCAGGGCGCGCGCGAGGAACCCGGCCTGCCCGAGGGTGCCGAGGAAACGCCGCTCGACGGCGACGGCGATGTTCTTGATGACCAGCTGGCGCTTGATGACTTCCATGGCGTTCCTCCTTCCTAGTTCACGGGCTCGGCGGCGACGTCCTCGATCTCCACGAGGGCTTCCTCGACGGCCTCCTCGAGGCTCTCCTCCGCGGCGGCGGCGGGCGTCTCGGCGGCGGCGGGGGCGGCCTCGGCGGCCTCTTCGGCGGCCTCCTGCTTCTTGCGGAGGCGGTCGGCGCGCCGGAGGATCTTCTGGGCGCCTTCGTGGCCCGCGTCGATGGCGAGGATGCGCTTGGAGTAGTCGGTCATGCCCTTGATGTCGTCGGCCTTCGCGGCGTCCTGGGCCAGGGCGTAGGCGGCGTCGATGGCGGTCTGCGCGGCCTCGGCGTTCCCGGCATCGAGGCGCAGCACGCGCGAGGCATCCTCGAGCGCCTTCTTGGTGTCGCCCTGGGCCAGCTTCTCGGCGGCGATGCGGGTGTATTCGGCGACCGCCACGGGGTGCATCGCACGGTAGCGGTCGACGCCGAACCAGATGCCCGCCGCCACCAGCGCGACCATGAAGATGCGGACCGCGACGGAAATCTTCCGGCGGCCGGTCTGGCGCATCAGGAGCGACAGCATGGCGCAGCCGCCGAAGAACGCGAAGCAGGTCATCAGGCCGAACCAGACGGTGTAGTTGCCCGGCAGCGAGACGTCGAGCAGCTTGCCCGTGATGAACAGGCCGATCGCCGCCCCGTAGTACTGGAACGAGTCGATGACGCCCGAGGCGAACCCGGCCATCTTCTTGCCGCCGATGTCGACGGGCGCCGCCGCGCCGACGATCGAGTGGGTCGAGTTCGCCGTGACCGCGATGAGCACGAGGATCAGGCACCCGATGAAGATGCCCGTCGCGTTCGGCGAGATGATGCCGAGCGCCATGACCGCGGTCGCGGAGGCGATGACGCAGGCCTCGGTGTAGTAGAGGACCATCGCGACCGGGTAGCGGTTGCCCTTGAAGAAGCGGTCGCTGATCCAGCCCGACAGCACCGAGCCGCAGACCGCGACGACCGGCACCAGCACGAGCGTGAACGCCGCCGCCGGATGCAGGTTGGTCTTCATGTCGAAGCCCAGGCAGTCCTCGAAATACATCGGCGCCAGCTGGTCGGCCGCGTGGCGGACGGCGCCGGTGCAGCCGTAGGCCACCGCGTAGAACCACACCAGCGGGTTGGAAAACACGAACTTGAACGACGCCCACAGCGAGACGGTCGTCCCTTCCGAATTGTCGACGTCGTCGCGCACCGTCCCCGGGAACCCCGCCTCGTCGGGCGACTGCGATGCCACCAGGTAGAACCAGATCGCCACCAGCCCCAGGAAGATCGGCGGGATGCAGAACAGCATCCTCCACTTGCCCGGCCCGACCGCGAACGCCGCAAACGAGAAGCCCGCCAGCAGCACCGGTGCCAGCGCCGAGATCATCGCCTGCCCCGACTGGATCATGAACCCGAAGATGCCCGCGAAGAGCCCCCGCTCCTCCTTGTTGAACCATGCGGCGTTGATCTTGACCATGCCCGGCGTGCCGGCGGCCTGGATGTAGCCGTTGATCATCCACATCACCGCGAACGCCGCGAACGACGAGGTCCACGGCGAAAACCCGATGACCAGCGTGATGGCGATCGAGCCGATCGCCCCCATCAGCATCGACGCGCGCCCGCCGATCCGGTCGCAGAACAGGCCGTTGAGCAGCTGGCCCGTGCCGTAGGCGATGGAGAACCACGCCGCGATGGCCGAAATGTCGCCGGCCGTCCAGCCGAACTCCTCGCGCATGCCGGGGCCGGCAAAGCGGAAGTTGTAGCGGCACATGTAGAACATCGCATAGAGCAGCCCGACGGTGAACCAGTTGAGCCCGCGGCGGGTCTTGAACCCGACGGGCCTGGGCGGCAGGGTGGAGAGGGCGGGATTGGCGGTCATGGCGTGATTCCTCGGTAGTGGATGGGCGCGTCGGGCGCGTCCGGGTCGTTCGGATCGGGAGTGTCGGCGTCGGCCGGGGCCGCCGCAGGCGCGACGTCCTCGACCCAGAGGATGGATTGCTTGAAATCGAACGTGACGGCATATTCCCGCCACAGCTGCCACCCGATGCGCGGCAGCCCTTCCGCCGGCAGGCCGATCGCCTCGTGCGCGACGACGGGCGGCCGCCCCAGGTCGTAGTGCCCCAGCTGCAGCGACATGCCCGCCCCCGTGTCGGCTCCCGGCGCCGACAGCACGAAGTCGCCCGCCAGGTCGACCAGGCACGCCGTCGGCACGCCGTCCAGCGTCGCCTCCACCGTCGGGCGCTCGCGCCACGAGCCCAGCGGCAGCTTCGCCACGACGAACCCGGACGGCTTGTAGGGCGTCGACGACGCCAGCGTCGCCGCGCGCGCCGGGAAGTTGACGTGGATGAACGAGAACTTCCGCATCAGCGCGGCCCCCATGACGGCGTGCGCCTGCTTCCGGGCGCGGTCGAGGGCCTTCTGGACCTCCGGCCCGCGCCCCGGTTCCGGCGCGGCCTGCGGACGCGCCAGCGGCCCCAGCAGCCCGTGCGCCGGCGGGACGTAGAAGACCGGCGACTCGACGTGAAGCGTCCCGAAGATGATCTTGTTCGCGACCCCCGCATAGCCCGGCACGGCCGATTCCACGTGGTCCGGATACTCGCCGACCGGCCCGTTGTCCGGAGGCTCGCGGAAGGGGCGGTAGTCCATCGCCCGCACCGAGTCGTAGAGGCACCAGCTCTGGCGCGCCGTCGGGTCGACCAGCAGCCCGAACTTCACCCCCAGCGCCGTCTTGGCCTCCACGATCGGCAGCCGCGACTTCTTCCCCCCCACGAACGGCGCCCGCGCCGCCTTGCCTTCCCACGGGCGGTTCGCAAACTCGAAGACGGCCTTGCCCGTCGGCCCCTTGTAGAGGGTGATGTTGCTCTCGCGCGAGTCGCGCCCGCTTTCCAGGAACGCGTCCAGCTCCGCCTGCCCCGCCGGCACCGGGTCGAGCGCCATCCGGTCCAGCCGCATGCCGAGACACCCCGCCGACAGGACGGCCAAAACGGCTGTCCCGAACAGGCGCGCCAAGGCGGAAATGGGTGGGCGACGGCTCATCAACCCTCCTATTATGCCCGAACGCCCCCCCCGACGCAAGCGCTCAACGCCGCCCGCCCCCCTTTTCCGCACCCCAGGCCCGCCGCCGGGGGGGGGGACGCCGCCGTTCCGCATCCCGCCGGCCGCCGCCTTCCCCGCATCCCCGCGGCCCAAAACGCCGGGAATCGGCAAAATCCCTGATGTTCCACCATAATCTCACAATGGCCGGCCATCCAAGCGTCCATAAATCGTTGCGCCAAAAATGGAATTTCCTTGACATTTGCCTACAAAAATGTAGTTTTTCGCGCCGGGTTCGCGCCGCGGACCCGGAAACGAACGAGGACTTCCATGGAAATTGCACGATTGAACGCGATCCGGGCCGTGACGAACTATAGCGCGGAGGGCCCCGCCTGGGACTGCAAGGCGGGCCGCCCCGAGGCCTGGTTCGGCGAAAACGTCTTCGGCGAAAAGGAAATGAAGGCCCGCCTGCCCCCCGAGGTCTTCGGCGCCCTGATGCGCACGATCGAGGGCGGCGACCGCCTGGACGTCGGCGTCGCCGACACCGTCGCCGCCGCCATGAAGGAGTGGGCGATGGAAAAGGGCGCCACCCACTACGCGCACGTCTTCTATCCCTTGACGGGGCTGACGGCCGAGAAGCATGACGCCTTCATCGACCCCGACGGCCACGGCGGCGCCGTCGCCGAGTTCAGCGGCCGCCAGCTGATCAAGGGCGAGCCCGACGCCTCCAGCTTCCCCTCCGGCGGCATCCGCGCCACCTTCGAGGCCCGCGGCTACACCGCCTGGGACGTCACCAGCCCCGCCTACATCCTCGAAAACCCCAACGGCCGCACCCTCTGCATCCCGACCGCCTTCTGCAGCTGGACGGGCG
Source organism: Kiritimatiellia bacterium (assembly GCA_045627965.1). GTDB lineage: Bacteria > Verrucomicrobiota > Kiritimatiellia > CAIQIC01 > Lenti-01 > RGIG3636. The sequence goes on from JAZQOP010000219.1 coordinate 6,682, forward strand.
AGGCCCTCGACAAGAAGACCCCCCTCCTGCGCTCGCTCCAGGCCCTCGAGGCCGCGGCCCGCCGGGTCCTTTGCGCGTTCGGCGACGCCGACCCCGGGCGCGTCTGGGTCACCGCCGGCTGCGAACAGGAGTATTTCCTCGTCGACCGCAACTTCTATTTCGCGCGCCCCGACCTCATCAGCGCCGGCCGCACGCTCTTCGGCGCCAAGCCCCCCAAGGGCCAGGAGCAGGAGGACCAGTATTTCGGCGCCATCCCCGACCGCGTCCTGGCGTTCATGATGGACGTCGAGCACGAGCTCTACAAGCTGGGCGTGCCCGTCAAGACGCGCCATAACGAGGTCGCCCCGGGCCAGTACGAGCTCGCCCCCGTCTACGAGCGGGCCAACGTCGCCGCCGACCACCAGTACCTGACGATGACGATCCTCCAGCGCGTCGCCCAGCGCTACGGCATGCACTGCCTCCTCCACGAAAAGCCCTTCGCCGGCATCAACGGCAGCGGCAAGCACGTCAACTGGTCGCTCTCCACCGCCGCCGGCAACCTCCTCGACCCCGGCGAGACCCCCGAGGCGAACCTGCGCTTCCTCGCGTTCTGCGCGTCGGTCATCCGGGCCGTCGACCGCCACGCCGCCCTTCTCCGCATGAGCGTCGCCCACGCCGGCAACGACCACCGCCTCGGCGCGAACGAGGCGCCCCCCGCCATCATGTCGGTCTTCCTCGGCGAGCAGCTGGAGGAGGTCTTCGACGGCATCGCCCGCGGCGGCGCCCGTTCCGGACGCAAGGCGGGCGTCCTGAACGTCGGCGTCGAGACGCTCCCCCCGCTCCCGAAGGACGCCGGCGACCGGAACCGCACGAGCCCCTTCGCCTTTACGGGCAACAAGTTCGAGTTCCGGGCCGTCGGCTCCAGCCAGTCGGTCGCCGGCCCCCTGATGGTCCTGAACGCCATCGTCGCCGAATCGCTCGACGACTTCGCCGGCGAGCTCGAAGGCCTCCGCGCCAAGGGCCTCGGCCGCAACGAGGCCGTCCGCAAGATCGTCGCGGACATCTGGCACCGCCACGGCCGCGTCGTGTTCGACGGCGACGGCTACACCGGCGGCTGGCAGGCCGAGGCCGCCGCCCGCGGGCTCCCCAACGCCCGCCACACCGTCGAGGCGATGGAGGCGGTCCTCGGCGACGGCGCCGCCGGCGTCCTCGAGCGCATGGGCGTCCTCTCCGCACGCGAATTCGCCGCCCGCCGCGAAATCTACCTCGAAAAATACGTCCACGACATCCTCATCGAGGCGCGCCTCTGCTTCGAGCTCGCCAAGACGAAGATCTACCCGGCCGCCATGGAATATCAGGGCCGCCTCGCCGCTACCGCCGTCTCGCTCCAGACGCTCGGCAAGCCGTTCTGCACGACGGTGCTCGACGAGGTCGGGCGCCTCGCCGGCGACTTCCAGCGCCGCATGGAGGCCCTGCGCGAGGCCATCGCCGCCGAGCCGGCGGAGGCGCCCATCCTCGGCCAGGCACGCCATTGCCGCGAGGCGATCCTCCCCGCGATGGAGGCCGTGCGCGAGGTCGCCGACGCCCTCGAAGGCATCGTCGCCGACGACCTCTGGCCGCTCCCGACCTACCAGGAGATGCTCTTCATCAAATAGGACGGAGGACGGACCATGCGACGCGAAACCATGATGCGGGAACGCCATTTGCACGAGATCGAGCTGCTCGGCGAGATCAGCCGTGTGCTCGACCACAGCATCGACCTGCGCGAGGTCGCCGCGCCCATCCTCGAGGCCCTTTCGCTCCACATGGGCATGGAATACGCCACCTTGACCCTCCTGCACGAGGACACCGGCGAAATCCTCATCGAGGCCTCGCGCGGCCTGAGCGCCCAGCAGGCCCAGCGCGGCAAGTACCACCTCGGGGAAGGCATTACGGGCCGCGTCGTCGCGACCGGCCGCGCCATCGTCGTCCAGAAGACCAGCGAATCCCCCGAATACCTCGACAAGACCCGCCGCGGCCGTAGCGACGACCGCTCCTTCCTCTGCGTCCCCATCAAGGTCGGCCGCATGGTCGCCGGCGCCCTGAGCGTCGATTTCCCCTGCGAGCCGATGGCGGAACTCGAGCAGGACGCCCGCCTGCTGCGCATCGTCGCCTCGATGATCGCCCAGGCGACCAAGCTCCGCCGCGCCGTCATGGCCGACCAGGCCCGCCTCGCCGAGGAAAACCGCCGCCTGAAGGCCGACCTTGCCGAACGCTACCGCCCCGCCCGCATCGTCGGCAACTCGAAGGCCATGCGCGAGGTCTACGCCGGCCTCGCCGAACGGACCGCCCACGCGCGCCCCGTCTGGTTCGACGGCGAGGAGGGCACCGGCAAGGAGACCCTCGCCCGCGCCCTCCACTTCAACGGCCCGCGCGCCGGACGCCCCTTCGTCGCGCTCCCCTGCGCCGGCATGGCCCCCGACGCCCTCGAAGCCGAGCTCTTCGGCCGCGATCTCCCCAAAGGCCCCGGCCTCCCCGGACGCCTCGAAAAGGCCGACGGCGGCACGCTCTACATCTCCGGCATCGAGCATTTGCCCCTCCCGGCCCAGGAACGCCTCGCCGCCGCCCTTGCCGGCCGCGGATTCGAGCGCGTCGGCGGCACCGCGCGCCGGAAGGCCGAGGCCCGCATCCTCGTCGGCAGCTCCGCCGACCTGGCCGCCCGGGCCCGCGGCGGCCGCTTCTCCTCCGCCTTGCTGGACATCCTGGCCCCCGAGCGCCTCTTCGTCCCCCCGCTCCGCAAGCGCAAGACCGACATCCCGCTCCTGGCCGACCACTTCCTAGCCGTCCTTTCCGCCCGCCACGGCAAGGATGTCCGCCGCCTGAGCAGCGCGGCCATCGACATGCTCGTCGCCTACCACTGGCCCGCCAACGTCCGCGAATTGGAGGACGTCCTCGAAGGCGCCGTCCTGGCCGCCGAGGGCACCGTCGTCCATCCCTACCACCTGCCGCCGACCCTCCAGACCGCCGAGTCCGCCGACGCCCCCGACGGCGGCACCGCCGCCACCCCGGCCGCCGCGCCCGCCGGAACCGCCCCCTCCGCGACGGGGCAGTCCCTTAAGCAGCTCGTCGGCGCCTTTGAGCGCGACATCCTCCTCGACGCCCTCAAGACTCACCGCGGCAACATGGCCGCCGCCGCCCGCGCCCTCAAGACCACCCCCCGCATCCTTTCCTACAAGGTCAAGCAATACGCCATCGCCCCCAAGATGTATCTCTGACGGCCACGGCCCCGCGCCCGCCCTCCGCCGCCCCCCGCCCGCAGGCACTGGGCCGCTGTCCGGTCTCTTTGTACACCTCACGGCGGGGCCGGGGGAGGGGGAAGAGGGTTGCGAAGGGGGGGGGGGG
>JAZQOP010000220.1:0-19418 GCA_045627965.1 Kiritimatiellia bacterium
GACATCCTGCAACTTTCACACCTGGTGCGTGGGCGTTTTGGGATTGCGCGGGGGGGGGGGAGGGGGTAGGATTAAAGGCGGTCGGTTTTTGGACGACGAAAGGACTGCGTATGAAATTTTGGACTCGGTTGGCGATGGTCGCGGGGGCGGTCGCGGTGTGCTGCACGGTGGCGCATGGGCAGTGGCGGATGCAGGACATCCAGCTCCACGCCGGGTGGAATTCGGTCGCGATCCAGGTGCGTCCGGTGGTGAACAGCTTCGCGATGATGCTGAAGACCCATACGAACGACGTGGAGGAGATCTGGCGCTGGCGCAAGGCGTTCACGTCGGAGGAGTTCACGACGGACGAGTCGACGCCGCTGCCGAAGTCGGCCCACTGGGACGTCTGGGTGCAGGGGGACGAGGCGTTCCTGTCGACGATGGACGGCTTTGCGGGGGGGCAGACCTACATGGTGAAGATCAAGGAGGGGACGCCCGATTTCACGTTCCATCTGCTGGGGCGCGCGGTGCTGCCGTATCAGGTGTGGTATCCGAATGCGCTGAACCTGGTGGGCGGGTGCGTGGCGCCGGAAGGGACGTCGTTCGCGGACTGGTTTGCCGGGGCGGAGCCGGAGATCGAGCTGTCGAAGGGCTACCGCAACGAGGCCTACAAGGTGAACGCGGACGGGACGGAGACGCAGGTCGTGCGCCCGGCCTTGCAGAAGATCCAGCCGAACGAGGCGGTCTGGGTGTTCTGCAGCGGTGGGCAGGACTGGACGGGGCCGATCGAGGTGAGGACGGACTGCGGGACGGAAATCGGGGGCCTGGACTTTGGCGACGGGCGCGTGTCGACCTTGACGCTGACGATCGAGAACCGGAGCCCGAACGGCCTGGAGGTGGTTTTGTCGCCGGAGGCCAGCGAGGCGGCGCCCGACGGCGAGGAGGTCGTGGCGGGGCCGGTGCCGCTGTATTACCAGCGGATGGACGATTCGGGGCTGATCCAGCAATGGGTGGCCTTTCCTGAAGAGCAGTCGCACTGGCTGCCGGCGGGCGAGAAGTGGTCGATCCTGTGCGGCGTCAAGCGCTCGGAGATGCGCTTCCGGGAGGAGATGACGCCGACGAACTCGTCCTACCAGTCGCTGCTGCGGATTCGCGCGGTGCGGGACCTCGACCAGGAGGGGAGCGCGGAGATGGTGGCGGTCAACGGCGCGCGTCGCTGGGATGTCGCGAATATCCACTGCCCCGTCCGTGCGGTTCGCGCCAAGGTCGAGTCGATGCCCTGGATGCTTGGCGGCGAAAGCGAGGGGTCGGTCTCGAACGTCCATTCTCAAAAGGGGCTGTGGGTCGGCGAGGCGCTGGTGAACGCGGTGAACTGTCCCGACTACGCGAAATGGTCCGAGGGCGGCGACGCGCCGCTGCCGGTCGGCGAGCCGCTGCCGATGCGCCTGCTGGCGTATGTGGACGGCGAAGGGAAGACGTATTTGCTGCAGGAGGCCTGGATTGTCCAGGACGAGGAAGGGAAGGCAGGGATCGCCGTCTGTTCGGACCGCGCGACGGCCGAGAAGCAGGCGCGCCGGCTGGAGGAAAACGACTTCGGGGTGCGGGTGAGCCGCATCAGCGCGGCGATCTTCCCGGAGGGGATGGCCCCGCTGGAGCTGGAGCACGAGGCGGCGGGGGACGGGTCGGTGGCGGCGGGCCTGGCCGGCGTGATGTCGGGGACGGTGTTCCTGGCCTACGACGAGCCGACGAATCCCTTCATGCACCGCTACCACCCGATGTTCGACAACCTCGACGGGCACTTTTGCGACACGGGCGTCAAGGAGTCCAAGGACATTACCCGGGTCTTGAAGCTGGTGGCCGTGCCCGACATGGGAATGGCCACGGTGAACGGGGCCTATGACGAGACGGTGACGGGCCTGCGCGCGGCGCCGATCAAGGCGTCCGGCCTGTTCAACATGAAGAAGGTGCTGACGGATGTGGAGCTGCTGCTGCCGTCCGCGGACGGGCTGTGAGCGGAAGAGGAGGAGCGAGATGAAGACGACAAGCAATCGGTGGATGGCGGCGGCGGTGTGCGCGCTGGCCCTTTCGGCGGCGGCGGCCTTCGCCGTCCCGGCGGCGGTGCCGGGCAGCATCAACTTCCAGGCGTGCCTGCAGGATGCCACCGGGCGTCCGCTTTCGGGCGTGCAGCATGTGGCGTTCAGCATCTACGACGCCGAGACGGGCGGTTCGCTGATCTGGGCCCGGATGTTTCCCGTGACCTGCACGTCGGCCGGCGAGTTCTCCCTCGTGCTGTCCGACAGCGGCGAACTGGTCGGCAAGCCGCTGGAGGAGAAGTTGCTCGACGTCTTCCAGGGCACGAAGCGCTGGCTGGAGCTCGAAGTCGAAGGCGAGGGGAAGATCGAGCCGCGCATTGAAATGGCCGTCCAGCCGTTCGCGATCCAGGCGCAATACGGCCTGTGGGCGGATGCCGACTTCGAGACGGGCGGCGACTTGGCGGTGCAGGACGGCGGCATGCTGTCGGCGGGCGACGCTGGCGTCCAGGGCGACGTCCAGATCGCCCAGTCGATGGCGGTGTCGGGCGATGTGCAGGCGACGGACCTCGCGGTGTCGGGGACCGTCCAGGCGTCGCAGGCGGGGGCGAGGGAGCCGCGCGGGCTCATCCCGGTGGGCGGCATCATCCTCTGGAACCAGTCGACGCTGCCGACGGACTACGGGCAGTGGGCGGTTTGCGACGGGAGCTGGGTCAACGGCCTCCAGACGCCGGACCTCCGCGGCCTGTTCGTCGCCGGCGCCTCGACGGTGGGCGGCACGTGGGCCGAGAAGGGCACGACGGGCGGCCAGGCGCAGGTGACGCTGTCGATCGAGCAGATGCCCTCGCACACGCACAGCTACCGCATTCCTGACAACAAGAGCCAGGGCCTCTGGGGCCTGTATACAAGCCAGGACGACGGCTTCTGGCGCGGGACGACCCAGTGGGCATCCTCCAAGGCGGGCGGCGGCAAGGCGCACAACAATTTGCCGAAATACTACGCGCTCTACTACATCATGCGGGTGAAATAGGAGGCCGGCGATGAACAAGCAAGCGATTTGGACGGTGGTGGCGGCGGGCCTGCTGGCGGCGGCGGCCTGGGGGGCGGAAGTGCCGAAGACGGTGGTCTACGAAGGCATCCTCTCGGATCCCGTGACCGGGCCGCTGGCGGGCACCCAGACGGTCGAAGCCCGCATTTTCGAGGAACTGACGGGCGGCGTCGCCCTTTGGGAAGGGACGTTCGAGACCGTCGTCGACGCGGACGGCTCGTTCCAGCTGGCGCTGTCGGACGACGTCCGGAATCCGACGTCGCGGAAGACCCTCCTGGAGGCGCTTGCCTGCGCCAATACCTTCCTGGAGCTGCATGTGGAGGGGCACGGCGACGCGATCGCGCCCCGCATCCCGTTCGCCTCGGCCCCGCAGGTCATGGCGGCGACCTACGCGAACCAGTCGCCGATCGGCTTCATCGTCGCCGGCAACCTGAAGGTCGCCTCGAAGCTCTCCGTCAAGGGCGACGTGGTCGTCGGCGCGACGAACGGCCCGGCCGCCACGCTGCGGACCGCGACGATGACGGCGGCCGGCGACGGCACGGTCGGCGGCGCGGCCACGGTGTCGGGCGCCCTGACGGCTTCGCGCATCGAGATGCCCGGCGCCGCCCCCGTGGGCACCATCATGATGTGGGACGGCGGGCCCGAGACCATCCCCGACGGATGGGAACTTTTCACCGCCCTGAACGACCGCATCCCCGTCGGCGTCGGCAGCGGCTACGCGCTCGGGACGTCGGGCGGCGAGGATTTCGTGACGCTGACCGTCGACCAGCTGCCGGAGCATACGCACAACTACGAGGTCTGCACGAGCCACAACTTCGGCGGCAAAAGCATCGCCTGGCAGAGCAAGGGCTGGTGGAAGGACATGGGGTCTTCCAAGGCGGGGTCCACGGGCAACGGGGCGGCCCACGAGAACCGGCCGCCCTACCACGCGCTGTACTACATCATCCGGGTGCGTTAGGCGAGAGAGGAGCGCAAGATGAAGATGCGGAACAATTGGATGGCCTTGGGCGCGGCGCTGGCCGCGGCGGCGATGCTGGCTTCGACGACGGCCTGGGCGCGCGGCGCCCGGAGCGCAAAGGAATTGCGCGCCGTCGACGATCTTTCGACGAACGCCTTGCCGGAACCTTCCGACTGGGAGTTCCTGGGGCGGCTGCCGTCGTGGTCGTCCGCGACGAACATCGACGTGAGCGTCGTCCTGGGCATCGGCAGCAACCTGGACCAGCGGGTCTCGGTCGACCAGACGGGAGCGTTCAGCCTGCGCCTTCCCTCGTCGCTGCTGAAGGCGATGGTGGAGCACGGGGCCCCCTGGACGGTGGCCGTGGCGCCGGCCCAGTCGGCCTCGCCCGGGCAGCCGGTGTCGCTGGCTTCCTATCCGTATGCGCTGTTCGCCCGCCGCGTGGCCAAGTCGCGCGGCGCGTTCGAGGTGGCCGGCGGCGGGATCGCGGCGCAAGGCGCCGGCGGTTCGCTGCGCGTCGGCGGCCAGACGCGGGCGGAGGCGATTTCGGCGACGGGCAAGCTGTCGGCCGGCGGCCTGGTCGTGACGAACAAGCTTGACGTGAAGGGCTCGCTGAAAGTCCAGGGCGCCCTGTCTGCGCAATCGGTCGCGGGGGCGGGGACGCTGCCGGTGGGGGCGGTCATCCTCTGGTATGGCGATGCCGGCAACGTCCCCGACGGCTGGCACATCTGCGACGGCGACGAAGAGACGCCGGACCTGCGCGAGCGTTTCGTCATCGGGGCCGGGAACGCCTATGGCCTGCATGCGACCGGCGGCCAGAAGTCGGTCCAGCTGACGGTCGACAACATGCCGGCGCACGGGCACGACTATTCGACGCGCAACGAGACGAAGGGCTTGTGCTGGGCCGGCGATAACGACGGCGTCTGGCAGAACGAAAAGTGGAGCTCCACGACTTCCGCGGGCGGGAACCAGCCGCACGAGAATCTCCCGCCATATCGCGCGCTGTTCTACATCAAGCGGATCCGCTAGGGCGACGAAGGAGGACGGACCATGAAGTGCCAGATGAGCAAGATCGTTTCCCGACTGGCGGCCTGGGCGCTGGCGACGGCGCTGGCCGGCGCCGCCGAGGCCTGGGCGGCCGGCGTGCCCAACCTGCAGTCGAGCTACCGGAACCTGTTCCCGGACGCCTATGGGGCGTCGGGCCTGTCGATCGCCTCGATCCAGGGCGGCGCGCAGACGAACCTGCCCGCGAACGGCGAGACGGCGCCTTTCTCGACCCCGAACCTCCAGCTGCGGATGGTCTCGTTCTCCTTCGGCCACCCGGTCGAGACGCCGGTGGCCATGTATGCCCTGGGCGACGTCATCCAGCCCCCGGAAGGCGCCCGCACGGACGTCGCGCCGCGCGACTTCTTCCCCGTCGCGGTCGGCAACAACACGAACGCCTACTGGCAGAACGCCAGCGGGAGCGCCATCTGGCTGCCCTCGCGCCAGGAAGTCGTCGCGGCCTGCGGCGGCAACGTCGAAATTGCCTGGGAAGGCCTCTCGGACACCATGGTCTACGTCGTCAGCAGCGTCCCGACGAACCGCCCCGCGCGCATCTACTGGACCGAAAGCCCCTACAACGCCCCCGTCGTCTACCTGGAGGCCGACAAGAAGTCCCTCTTCACGACGCTCCACTACAACAGCTACGTCCCCCGCCCGACCTATGTCGTGACGACCAACCTCGACGTCGACGGCACGACCCCGATCGTGACGACCAACCTCCAGAATGGCATCTGGATCAACGTGCCGACGGGCGCCGACTCGATCCCCGAGCTGCGGGCCATCGGCGCCGAAGGCATCCTCCTGATGGAATACTACAAGGACGGCACCTACAAGGAGTCGCTGGGCGTCCAGCCCATCCAGGTCCTCGAACCCTCCATCGAAATTATCCGCGCGGACATCGGCACGCGCCTGCTGCCGAACGACCGCTACTACGGGACGGAGGACCTCCTGCCCCAGGTGAAGGCCGGCATCAGCGGAGCCCACGACAAGATGCTCCTGATCGACGGCTCGAGCGATACCTATCCCGCCAAGGCCAACCACCTCTACGCCCTCCGTAGCACCAAAGGGGCGCCCTGGGATACCGAGGTCTACTGGATGCACGCGGACAACCGCGGCGTGCAATGGCCCTTCGAAGTCGACTGGTTCGAGCTCGACTGGCCCGCCGGCGCCGTCCGCGTGGTCCTCGATGACGACAAGACGTCGCTGCCCATCTTGACGCCGGACGGCACGCAGGTCACGGTCCTCTCCTCCTCGACCTTGGCGGCCCCGGCGGAGGACGCCACCATCGCCACGGTCGATTCCTCCGACGGCAGCGTCAAGATCTCCGACGTCGGCTATGCGACCCTACGCTATGCCTCCGGCGACGACTTCTGGCTCGATGTCGTCCGCAGCGCGGTCCGCACCGACCCGTCTTCCTTCGACCTCACGCGCATCGACTGGGCCATCGCCTCCGAAATGGTCCCCTACGCCGACGACGCCTACATCCTGGACTTCGACGGCAGCTCGACACGCGTCGCTGCCTCGATCGACGGCACGATGCCCGGCCGCGCCTTCACACTCGAGGCCTGGGTCCAGCGCGACATCCTGCCGACGGGCGTCGACACGCCGCTGCTGTGCATCGGCACCAACCAATCGGTCCTCGAATTCGGCTTCGACAAGAACAACCGCCTCTATGCCCAGGTGGACGACAACCGCGTCCTGGGCGAGGCCGCAACCAACTATGCCCCGAGCCCGGAGGCCTGGACGCACGTCGCCCTCTCCTTCGACGGGTCGCAGTTCCGCTTCTACCGCTCCCTGGACGAAAACGGCTCGGCGAGCCCCGCCTCTCCCGCCGGCCTCCACCTCGGAACCCAGCTCATCATGGGCTTCTCCCCGAAGTCGCAAGCCTCCTTCGACGGCCGCATGGACGAGGTCCGCATTTGGAACCGCGCCCTGACGCTCGACGAACTGAAGGCCTACTCCACCTCCTCCATCCCCGAGGCGGTCCAGGGCCTGATGGAAAGCTACCCGATGGACGAAGGCTACGGGACGGCCCTGCGCGACGTCGTCGACGGCTCCTACGCCGCCGTCGAAGGCAGGCTCCGCTGGCTGGCCTCCTACCACCTGCTCGACGAGGAGCGCATCCTCGACCTCCTGGGCTATCCAGGCTACATCGCGCGCGGCACCGCCTACAACGTCAACAAGTACGCCTACCCGACACAGTGGGAGGAGGATCCCGTCTCCTTCATCTTCGCGGTCAACACCAACGACTTCGAGGTCTGGTGGGCGCGCACCTCCAGGAACCTCGAAGGCATGCCCGCCGAAGTCCGCTATCCCTCTCTCCCGCTCTGCTACCGGAGCTTCTGGCCCTCCAACGACATGCCCGAAATTGTCCTTGCCAGCGGCGAAGGCACCGGCACCAACCTCCTCTTCTCCCCCTCCATCTACATCCAGAACGATCCCGCCCAGCCCGGCTACAACCCTAACGAGGAGCACGCCATCCTCCTCAACGGCAAGGTTTACGCCCACCGTTGCGACATCAACGCCCTGGCCAACGTCTCCGAGCCCGCCGTCCTCGTCGAAAACGAGGCCAAGGACTCCTCCGCTGCCGGCACCTGGGCCGCCCGCCCGACGATGAAGGCCTTCCGCGTCGTCGCCACGAACGAACAGTGGTCCTTCGACCGCTTCGAGACGACGGCCGGAGCAGCCATCCTGCCGCCCGAGCCGCTCCGCAGCCAGATCGGCACCCGTTGGACGCAGTGCTCGTCGGGTCCTGGCTGGCGCGACCGCAAGAACGCCTGGTGGGCCAAGGCTGCCGGCGACGACGGCCAGCCAACGACCATCAAGATGATGTATACCTATACCAACCGCGCCTCTTTCGCCTATCCGGCCCTTTCTTGCACGGCCTGGCCGGCCCTCGGCACTGAAATCCCCTTCAACCCCGACCCCGCCTTTGTCACCCGCGGCGGCGTCGCCGCCACGAAGACGAACGCCCTGACCTTTACCGTCCGCTGGCCGGCCTCCACCCCCTCGATGAAGCGCGCCCAGACGCTGACTACCGCGGCCAACGGCCTGCCCGAAATCTGGAACCAGTCCTCGATCCAGATCCTCTACGAGCAGACGGTCGCCAACGGCGCCAGCAACTCCGTCGTTCTCTACGACCCTGTCGTCGAAAAGGCCGCCGACCTTTCCAAGAGCGTGATCGATTCGCTCGTCGGCCTCCAGCTGGCCCGCAAGCAGGCGACCGGCCCGCTCTACTTCTTCCAGGAGCTCCCGCCCTCCCTCGGCGAACGCCTCTTCTTCGACCCGAACCGCGGCGCCGAAGGCCAGCTCGTCCTGGCGGGCGAGCTCTTCACCCCGCTTGTCGGCGACCCCTACCTCCGCCCGAACTGGCTCACCGCCCAGGAACGCGACGCCCTGCGCCGCACCGCCGCCAAGCTCGGCGCCGCCGACCGAACCGCCTTTGAGGCGGCCATTGACGCCCTCCCGTGCAACGCCCGGACCGAAGTCCCGCAGAACGGCACCTTCGTCAACGGTGCCCTCGGCGCGGACGGCTCCGGCGCCGCGACCGGCGGCTATGTCACCCTGGCCTTCAACAACTCGACGAACGTCCTCCAGACGCTCCCGATCTCCCTCGCCGTCTTCCGCGTCGACCCCGACCTCTTCGGCGCGGGCTATCTCGACGTCGTCGAGCCGGCCAACGCCCTCGAGGAGAAGCTCTCCCTGATCTACCCGGACGATTTCGGCGCGCGGATCGACCAGTATCTCTTCGACTGGCGTTGGGCCGACCCGTCGAGCGGCAACGAGCCGACCGCACCCAAGGAGGACTGGGCCACCTTCTTCCCCGGCGGCACGCTGACAAACCTCCCCATCCTGACCATCGAGGCCGGCGCCGACTGCGACGCCACCTTCATGCTCGCGGACCACTACTTCGCCGTCCGCTACCGTCCCGTCGACGACGCCACCAACTGGTCCCCCTGGGTCTCCTCCCTGGCCCCCGGCTGGATCCAGCGCGTCATGGTCGCCTACAACCTCTACGAGCAGAAGTTCCGCGACATGACCGAGTATGCCCCCGACCTTTCCCTCAGCGTCATTGAGAAGATCGGCGCCCCCTACCAGGGTCCCGTCGCCCTGAGCAGCGAAGGCGTCGACGACGCCGGCATCCTCCAGATCTACCAGACCGTCCTCGAGCGCGCCCTGTCGCTTTCGCTCGACGCCGGTTCCGCGAACCCGAGCCTCAACGAGGCCCTCCTCTACGCCGCCACCCGCCTCTGCAGCCTCTACGTGATCCTCGGCAACGACGCCTACGCCGACGCCGTCGACCCGACCATCGCCATTGACCCGGGCACCACGGACTGGTACGACAACTACTATGACGTGGAGACTTCGCTCTTCTCCTTCGCCAACCAGTGCGCCACCCCGCTCGAAGAGGAGCTCGCCCTCCTCCGCGGCCGCGACGACAGCTATTCCCCCAGCGTCCAGCTGGCCCCCACCTACAACCGCCTCCTCTGGAACTACACCCACGGCGTCGACAACGGCGAAATCGCCTACGCCTCGACCTACCACGTCAAGGCCGACCCCGACGGCGACACCGGCGTCATCACCGCCGCGGACGCCAAGCGCATGTATCCCCAGGGCCACGGCGACGCCTGGGGCCACTACCTCTCCGCCCTCTCCGGCTACTACCGCCTCCTCGCCTACACGAACTTCACCTGGGACACCGTCCCTGGCGCCACCACCGTCGAAGGCACCACCGCCTCCGTCGACTACTTCGACGAGCAGAAGTTCGCCGCCGCCGCCCTCGCCAAGGCCCGCACTGGCGAACGCATCGTCAAGCTCACCGCCCGCCACGACTACGTCCCGCGCCGCTCCTACGGCCGCTCCGCCGCCGATGCCTTCGCACCCTTCGTCGACGACGCCCTCACCAACCGCGCCTGGGATGTCTCCGGCTGGGCCTCCCGCGTCGGCCAGGGCACCTACTTCGACTGGCTCACCGCCAACTCCCTCCTCCTCGACACCCTGACCAACTTCGCCCAGATCGGCGACGAGTCCAGCTTCCTCGACCAGGGAGGCATCGTCTCCGGCCTGAACAAGATCGACCGACCGACCGTCCCCGACCTCGACTCCATCGCCGTCTACGCCAAGTCCGTCCAGGCCGATATCGACAGCGTCGACAGCGTCCTCAACCCCCTCGGCCTCGACGAAGGCGCCATCCCCTTCGACCTCTCCGCCAGCGACTTCGACGACGGCAAGACCCACTTCGAGCAGGTCTACGACCGCGCCGTCGCCGCCATCCAGAACGCCGCGGCCGCCTACGACAACGCCAAGACCGCCAACGCCCTCCTCCGCATGCAGTACGACTCCGCCTACGAGGCCAAGGTCCTCGCCGTCAACGAGGAGAAGTCCTACCTCTCCGAACTGATCGACATCTACGGCTACCCCTACTCCGACGACATCGGCTCCGGCGGCGCCTACGCCCAGGGCTACGACGGGCCCGACCTCGTCCACTACATGTATCTCGACCTCCAGGCCTTCGGCAGCCTCCCCACCGGCGACGCCACCCTCGTCGTCACCAACTACTCCCTCAAGATCGATGCCGACGAGGCCAAGGACTCCTTCGGCGTCGACCTCAACGCCTCCCTTCAGACCAACGGCACCCTCTCGATCGGCTTCAACCGCCTCGGCCTCGCCGTTAAGCCCGCCAACTGGAAGGGCACCCGCCGCGCACAGGGCCGCATCCAGGCCGATCTCCAGGAGTTCGTCCAGGCCTACTTCGCCCTCATCTCCTCCTACGACCACCTCATCGGTGTCCGCGACGCCTGCGTCGTCAAATACGACGTCTTCAAGGTCCAGCTGGCTGCCTACACCAATGCCGTCAAGCTCCAGGACAAAATCCAGGACAAGAAGAAGGCCATCGAAACCCTCCAGCAGGCCCTCGGCTTCTTCGTCGACTCCACCGACCTCGCCGCCGAGCTGATCCACGAGCTCTCCGACGACTTCGGCAGCGGCCTGCCTGCCATCATGGCCTCCATCTTCCCCTCCGTCAGGACGGAAATCGCCGAGGCCGCCGCCAAGGGGGCTGGAACGACGGCCTGGGGTATCACGAAGGGCGCGAACGCCGTGCTCGAATATGCCCAGAAGGCTCGCATCTCCACCTGGCAGAAGGACATCGTAGAGTGGGAATGCAACCTCGCGACCAACGAGGCCTACGTCTCCATCTATTCCTCCGCCCGCGACGTCCTCGGGGCAATGTGGGACCAGCAGGAGGCCCTCGACGACCTCAACGAGAACCTCGTCGCCATGCAGGCTGCCTGCGAAAAGGTCCGCACTACCATCGCCGAGGGCGAACGCATCGCCAAGGGACGCGCGCGCACCCGCCACCAGATTGCCACCCTCCTCCAGGAGGACCTCTATGCCGACATGCTCTACCGCACCTACCGCACCTCGGCCCTCGCACGCTACACCTCCCTCTTCGAAATCGCCGCGCGCTACGCCTTCCTTGCCGCACGCGCCTACGACTACGAAACCGGCCTCCTGAACGCCGACGGCTCCTCTGCCGCCGCCGACTTCATGGCCAGCATCGTCCGCGCCCGCACCATCGGTACCCTCGACGAAGATGGCGAGCCCATGCTCGGCGAATCCCGCGACGGCGCCTCTGGCCTCGCCGCCGCCCTTGCCGCCCTCAACGTCGACTGGAAGGCCGCCAAGACCCGCTTCGGCATCAACAACCCCGCCTCGGAGGATACCCGCTTCTCCCTCCGCAAGGAGCTCTTCCGCATCTCCAGCAAGACCGCCTCCGACGAAACCTGGAAAAACCAGCTCGCCCTCTGCCGCGTCGACAACCTCAACGACGTCCCCGAATACGTCCGCTACTGCGTCCCCTATTCGACCAACGAGGTCGAACCCGGCATCGTCATCTCCTTCAGCACCGAGATCACCCCCGAAAACAACTTCTTCGGCAAGCTCCGCGCCGGCGGCGACAGCGTCTTCGACCCCACCTGGATGGCCACCAAGATCCGCGCCGTCGGCGTCACCTTCTCGGAATACAACGCCATCTTCAACACCAACAACGCCTCTGGCGGCGGCCTCCTCATGACCCCCCACGTATACCTCGTCCCCGCCGGCATCGACTATGTCGACTGCGGCACCGATCGCTCCCGCTCCCAGACCCGCGCCTGGACCGTCTTCGACCAGGCCCTCCCGCTCCCCTTCGACCTCGGCGCCGCCGACCACTCCGCTACCGACTGGTCCTCCATCGAGGGCTCCTTCGGCGCCACCTACGCCACCCTGCGCCGCCATCCCTCTTTCCGCGCCTACCAGGACGTCGAAACCGCCTCCGAGGAGCTCTTTTGCACCAACGCCCGTCTCATCGGCCGCTCCGCCTGGAACTCCCGCTGGCTCCTGATCATCCCCGGCCGCGGACTCCTTTCCGACCCCGACGAAGGCCTCGACCGCTTCATCTACGGCGCCAAGAAGGCCGATGGCACCCGCGACGGCAGCGGCATCAAGGACATCCGCCTCTTCCTCAAGACCTATTCCTACTCCGGAGACTAGCCATGAAGAAAATCCTAGCACTCGCTTCCGCGGCCGCCATCTTCCTCGCCGCCGCCATTGCCCTCGCCATCCCGCGCCCCATGGTCATCTACTACGGGCAGGCCTGCGACGCCTACGGCCAAGTCTATCGTGACAACGCCGAAATCTTCCTCATGGAAGGCACGAACGAAGTCGCCCGCTTCCCCATTAACGGCCCTCTCGCGCCCGGTGTCAACTTCGTCCTCTACGCCCCCTACGACGGCGCCTACGACGATCTCGAAAACTACGTCCCCAACGCCATCAACGGCGGCGACCGCCTCGACATCTGGGTCTCCGACCTCGACGGCGAGCGCAAGGTCACCGAATGCGTCGTCCCCGTCGTCGAGGAAGCCGGCTCCATCATCCGCCTCCGCGTCATGGCCGGCGATGACAACGACGGCGACGGCATGCTCGACGCCTGGGAGCGCGCCAACGGCCTGAACCCCAACGACCCCTCCGACGCCGACACCGACCTCGACGGCGACGGCGCCTCCAACATCCACGAATTCCTTGCCGGGACGCTCGCCAACAACCCCTACGACGTCTTTGCCGCCACCCTCGGCCTCGACAGCGCCAACGACGTCTACGCCATTTCCTTCCCCACCGCCTACGGCAAGGTCTACCGCATCGAGACCGCCCCCCTCCGCGTCGAGTCGAACGCCTTCCCCTGGACCGAGGCCGAGTTCGCGACCTCCGCCTCCGCCCCGCCGCAGGATTTCGTCATCGGCGAGGATGGCTACATGACCATCTACCTGCCCGTTTCCACGATGTCCAACTCCGTCTGGCGCCTCGCCATCACCGACGAGTAGCCCCCATCGGCGCTCTCCCCTGGCCGCCCGTCCCCGGGCGGCCTTTTTTGTGCCCCGCGGCGAACGGACGCGCATGAAAATGCCCGCAATTACGCCATGTTCCGCCTAAACGGCGTTTTTTCTTGTATTTTTTTTTGACTAGGCTCGCGCATGTCGAACGGCTTCCTTGTCCACGATTAGAAGTTCCTATCTGGAGATTCAGAGATGAAAATCAAAGTGCTCAACCGAGGAGTATAGGTTTACATGAATACTTTTTTACCTTGGATAGACTTGGCCCTGTCAGGAGGTAAGCGCCAAAGGCGCAATTGTTTTAGGGAGAGAACGATGGTGCACAAATGCTTGAACTGCTGGCATGTATCGATTATGGCGGGACTTGGCGCGTTGCTGGTCGGTTGCGCAACGCCAAAAAAGTACGCAAATTACCATGCGTTTTATTCTGCGGGGGCTTATGACGATGCGAGAGGCGTACTTCTGAAGAAAGAACCGAATCTCGCGAATGTGAGTTTGGATTCCGATCCAGAGCCTGGCAGCATGGATGCGGATTATCTTTTGGAAGATTTGATGATCGGCAGCGCCGACCAAATGAGAGGGGATCGCGAGGAGGCCGAGAAGGCTTTTATCGCAGCGGATCGGATCTATCAAGACACATTGGCCCAGGAAGGCCTCGTCGGTGGTGGGGCCGTCCAGGTGGGGAAGGTTTTGACGTCCGACACGTCGGGGATGTATCGCGGCCGTTTTTACGAGGGCGTGATGGCTGGGACGTACAAGGCGATGGAGGCTTGGGCTCGCGGGGACGATCCCAATGTCGTTCGCATGCGCTTCCGGCAATTGAGCGAGCGGCAGCGTTTGGCCGCGGCCCATTTCAAGAAGCAAATCGAGCAGGAGGAAGAGGCTGCAAAGAAAGAGGCGGCGGAAAACAAGGACCGGATGGAGGGCATTTCCCTCGGGGATATCCTCCAGTCCAAGGAAATGCTGGAGAAGAAGAAGGAGTTTTTCGCCGGGGCCTATCAGATCGTTTCGTATTCGGAGTATGACAATCCGTTCTCGCACTATATCGAGGGGTTGTATCGGATGCTTTCGGAACCCGACGACAGTAGCGCGCTTGAAATGGCCATACAGAGCTTCCGCCATGCCTACCATGTCAGCGGCGCCAATGCCATCGCACAAGAATGTGCCATCGCCGATGCCTTGGCTGATCAGGTGAAGATCAAGCCGTCGGCCTTGAACAGGCAGATGTGGGTTATTTTGGAAAATGGTCTCTGCCCGATTCGTGAGGAGGAAAAAATAATCCTCCCCGTCCCGATCAAGGGCACCATTGTGACGGCCTGCCTTGCCTGGCCGAGGTTGGCGGAGGTCCAGGGGGAGTACGCAGGCTGGGTGCTCAGGAACAACGGCGTGGAACTTAAGAGAATGGCGTCCGTATGCAATTTGGACCGTGTGGCCGCGGCCGAGTACAAGACGGAATTGAAGGGGATTTGGACAAGGCAGACGTGTTCCGCGCTGATTAAGTGCGTGGTGCAATATGTGAGTCAAAAGCAAATGGAGAAGTGGGGCGGGCAGGATATGGCCCCCTTGATAGGGGTGGCCTTGGGGGCTGGAAGCGCGGCGATTACGCATGCCGATACCCGGTGCTGGTCGAGCCTACCCAAGGATATCCTTGTCGCGCGGGTGAAGATACCGGAGGACGGCACGGTGGAGTTGTGGGTCGACGGGGCGGTCCAACCGTTGTTGACCATGCAAGTGGAGAGCATGGATGCTCCTTCCGTGGTGTGGGTGAAGAGCCCCAAGGCGGGAGCTCCATTGAGCGCCGTCGTTATGAACGGAGATGTAAAAATAAAGTAACTGCCGATTTGCGGCAAAGCCGCAGGCGGTGGTTGTGGAGCGAATGCTACACAGAAAGGTGAAATAATGAAAAAATATGCCAGTATGATTGGGATGTTGGTCTTGTCGGCCGCATGCGCATTCGGCCAGGATGCCCTGATTGAGCAGTATGCCGGGATGCATGGGTCCATTGCTATCAAGCAGAACCTTCCCAATGGCGAG
The DNA here is from genome assembly GCA_045627965.1 of Kiritimatiellia bacterium. Taxonomy (GTDB): domain Bacteria; phylum Verrucomicrobiota; class Kiritimatiellia; order CAIQIC01; family Lenti-01; genus RGIG3636. The sequence goes on from JAZQOP010000220.1 coordinate 15,460, forward strand.
GTCGGTTGTGTCGTCATTGGATATGCGGAGGGGGATACGTTGCTCGGGAAGGCGGCGGGGCTGGCCCAGGCCGGACGCGAGGCAAAACTGAACGGGGAAGCCGCATTTGTAGAGTGGTGCAAACGTGAGGTCCATTCTGTGCAGAAAGACGGCCAAACAGTCCTTCGGATTACGGATGGTAGCACAAAAGATGGAACTTCATCCTCGTCCCACAGCGAAAAGTCCCACCAGACACTTACCGAAGGAGAGGCTCGGGGGTTGGTGAGCGGAATCTCCTGGCGCGGCGATCGCGTAAAAGATATGGGAGATGGGACGTTTACGATGGTGTTGGTTGGAACTTGGTCTCCCTCCATGGCTCGGGGTGCCTATGAGGCTGTCGAAGCCGTAAACGGTGAAGTACCTGCTCCGACCTGTGGCACTGGCGGGACAACGCCGATTCGGTCCGTCGATGACGAGACGCACTTGGTTCCCGCGCAAGCCCCGATGGAGTGGTTCTAAATCGGGATCGAATGGAGAATCGCCATGAGATTTTCAACCGGACAAATGCTTTGTGCGGGGATGCTTGTGGCGATTCTTCTCGCCGTTCCTTTGAGGGCGGAGACGTTTGATCTGCAAAATGGCGCCACAGCCGAGTTTAAGCCGATAAATGGTACTCCGGCGGTTGTTATTTCCATGCCATGGAGCGATTGCCTGCCGAGGGCGCAAAATATGGGTTTCCATCATCAGGAAGCCAAGGCTTACCTGCTGGTTGCCATGTCCATGAAATTGGGCCTCACTCATGGGGAAGCATTTACGTTGGCTGGGCAGGCGTTGCTCCCCAGTGGGCCTAATGGGAAGATTGGGAACCGCTATTACGCGACATACGAGGAGCCCAAGGTAATATCCGTTTCGGCATCTATCCCTTCTGCCCCCAGCGGGCAATCGTCGTTGGACGCGGTGGCTCCACCTAGGAGCGGGTCGTTATCTGATGCATCGACTTTTTCTCTGAATACCGGCGAAGATGCCCGTGCGCAGTTTTCAGAACTTCGTGCGTCCAATGACGCTTTTGCTCGGTCCATTTTCTCGCCGATCGGCGTTGCACCCGTTTGCTCGAATCCTTTAGCCCAAGGGGCGAATGCCGAGATTTCAGTTCCGTGCGCGGAGGTAGCCGAGGCTCAGGAAAATGTGCCTGATGGTCCACCCGACATGGTGCCCGCCGGCCCGACTGCATCCGAGGAGGTTCAGCCATCATTGGATGTCGTCGACAAAGAGTCGGACGTTTCGGCAGATGGGGCGGCCCTTGACGATGCCGATGTCGTGTCCAACGACATTGCGTCGGCCACGGATGACACAAGTATAGGAGGTAACGAAAAGTGAGAATTATGAAAATCAAAAAATGGGTGTTGGCCCTGTTGCTGGTCATGGGTATTGGCGTCGGATGTGCGACGGTGCAGACGGCGAGCGATCCTCGCGTCTTGTTTACCGGCACGGCCGCGAGAAATTTGGAGCTGATCAGCATCAACTACGGGACGGGCGTCACTGGGGCCATGCAGATCCAGCTTGAGTTGATGAACAGGAAGAACAGTCCGCTTGAATTCCGTCACAAGGTCACTTGGATGAAGGGCGGAACGGTCCTTTATGACGCGCTTGGGGATACCTGGATGCCTGATAGCGCAACGCCTCAGGGAGTCTGCACCATACGGGAAACTTCCCCCAAGCGGACGGCTGACGGATTTAGAATTCAAATTGATGCAAGATAATTCAGAAGGGTAGAACTATGAAAGCTATGTTCAAAATCGGTATTGCGCTTTGCTTGGTTTGGGCCGCAGGTTGTGCGACGGCGCCCCAGCGGGTGGACCCGGGAAATGACCCTGGGATCAGCGACTGCCTGGATTACAAGGAAATCATGGCATCGGCCAGGATGGTGATTAACAAGATCAGCATGCAAGGCCACTTGGACAAGGTCGGTGGCGGGCGGTATACCCTGGCCATCGGGCGTGTCAAATTGGATCTTACTTGTCGCTTGAATCCCGACACCTACACGGATGCCGTGGCGGAAGTGCTGATGGATAACGGGAAGGTCATTATTCGCGATCAGCGTCGGGACGATGGAAGTTATGATGCCGACATGGTGCTCGAGGGCCAAATTTACGAAGAGAAGGAAACCGTGGGTGGGAAACCCAAGATCTTGTATTTCCTGAAGCTTCAGTTGCGCGATACGGCTACGGGGAACATTATTTTCAAGAGCGGAGCCCAGCCCATCGGCGGCCGTCAGTATGGCAGAAGCGGGCCTGGCATCTATTAGTCCAATATCGTAGGGAGAATACCAATGAATCGAGTCCTCTCTGGAATTTTGGGGTTGTTTGCGGCGGCGGTGCTGGGGATGGCCGGTACCGCATGGGCGGCGGGCATTGAAATCCGTGAAGTTACAGGGAGGGCTAGCGGCACGGCGGCCGAAGAAGCCCGTGATTTGGCCATAGTGGATGGCGTCATGCAGGTGAACGGGGGCAGCGTGACATCGCGAGAGAAGCTTGTGCAACAAGTCAAGAAGACCATTCGCTCGATGCCGGGCGGGGGCGTTGAAGCGGGGGCGATTTCCGAAAAAGAACATTATATCGACATCGACAAGGAGACCCAGGGTGTTATTGCGGGGTATCGTGTCATCTCCAATAAGCAAGACGAAGACGGTCTTTGGCATGCCGAGGTCCTTGTGAAAGTGCCTGTGTGGAAGGTGGATGCTTCGGCCGCCGGCAAGGATAAGATTGCAGTGTATCCGTTTCGTTGTCTGGATTCGCAGTATCGGAATGGTGCTGGAAGCGTTGATGCCTCCGAGATCGCCCAGCGTCTCAAGGACAAATTGGAAGAGCACTTGACGCAGACACGGAAGTTTACGGTTGTCGGCCGTGACAATCAGGCGGAGATGCGTCAGGAAAAGGATTTGCTGCAAAGCGGAGATGTTCCCAAGCTCGAGTTGGTCCGTCTAGGGAAGCTGTATGGCTCAGATTTCATCGTGGCCGGACGGGTGTCGGATTATGACATTTTCGATGATGTCACCGTGGGTGGCGATGGAGTCGCCTATCACAATGTGAAGGGTGCCAGGATCAATATCAGTTATGAACTGATGTCCTTCGTCACGGGCGAGGTCGCCTGGAAGGGGAGCCAGAGCATCGTATTGGAAGCTGCCGTGATGAGGCAGTTTGCCAATGATGTTGCGCGAGTTCGCGATTGCTTGATTGAGAAGGCGGCTTCGGCGGCGGCATTTGAAATCGCCCGTGCGGCCCATCCCCCTCGGATTATAGCGGTTCGCGGTCCCATCGTGACGGTGAATCAAGGGAATGGCGCCGTTCATCTTGGCGATATTTTCCGTGTTTTCATCTTGGCCGAGGAACTTTTTGACGAGGAGACAGGCGAATCTTATGGGCGCGACGAGGTGCTCATGGCGAAGATTGAAATCATCGATGTCAATGATAAGGTGTCTCACGGACGTTTGATCGAAGGGGCAGCATTGAGCGAGGAGTATATCAAGCAGGGTCTGATTTGCCGACCGGTCCTTGACGTCGCTGAACCTTCCACGTCCGCATTGATGCCATCGCCTCCTGCAGCTGGTGTCCCCATTCGCGAGGATGGTTCCTTGCCTTGGGATGATTAGTCCTTTTTGAACAGCCATGCCGTGGCGGAAGCACGGGGAAAATCCCCGTGCTTTTTTGTCATAATGGGAACAAGCTCCGGGTGTTTTTGGGCAGATGGGGCATTGGGCGCATTTAGGGGATGGTGAAGGGGTGGGGCAAAGGTGAGGTCGCAATCGGTTGATTTGTACTCGCCGTGATATGAGAGACGGGATGCAATGGGGGCGACGGCCGTTGGACTAACGGGCCAATGCCCCCACTCTTAAATGCCCCCACTCTTATAGCAAGGGGTTGGCACGAAGGATTTTGTTTTCCAGCTATGTCGGGCGGTAGTCGGGGCCGGCGGGGGGGGCG
>JAZQOP010000221.1:0-2139 GCA_045627965.1 Kiritimatiellia bacterium
CCAACGCCCCCATCCTCCTCTTCGCCGCCCACTACGACACCAAGATCGGCATTTCCGACGACTTCGCCGGTGCCAACGACTCCGCCTCCGGCGTCGGCGCCCTCCTTGAGCTCGCCCGCGTCATCGCCTCCGACCCCCTCCGCCACGAAGTCCGCCTCGCCTTCTTCGACGGCGAGGAAGCCGCCATCGAATACGCCCCGAACGACGGCTTCCACGGCTCCCAGCACCTCGCCGCACAGCTCCTCGAAAACGGCGATTCCAAGCGCCTCGACGCCATGATCCTCCTCGACATGGTCGGCGATGCCTCCTTCTCCCTCACCCTCCCCTCCAACGTCGACCGCGACCTCCTCCAAAAGGCCCTTTCCGCCGCCGAGGCCGAAGGCATCCGCCCCTCCGTCACCCTCCTCCCCTATCCCATCGGCGACGACCACCTCGCCTTCCAAGCCATCCACGTCCCCGCCATCGACCTCATCGACTTCGCCTACGGCTCCGCACCCCGCCTCAACGACTACTGGCACACACCCGCCGACACCCTCGACAAGCTCTCCCCCGACTCCCTCGCCTTCGCCTCCCGCATCGCCCTCCGCATCGCCGAAGACCTCGATGCCCAGCTGCCGCCCGCCGCCCCGCCACCCACCGGCCGCTTCACCACCGCGCTTTGGACCATCGGACTCGGTGCCGTCGCCCTGCTGTTGCTCCTCCTTGGCCTCGTCGGCTGCATCGTCCCCGCCCTCCCCGGCCCCCCTCTCGCCTATGCCGCGCTACTCGTCCTGCAATGCCATCCATCGCACCCGTTCAGCCTCGGCTTCCTCGTGACAACGGGACTCCTCGTCGTTGCCGTAAGCGTCGCCGACACCCTCGCCGCCCCCTGGCTCGCACGAAAAACCGGCGGCTCGAAACTCGGCGCCTGGGGCTCCCTCGCAGGCCTCCTCGTCGGCCTCTTCTTCCCCCCCTTCGGATTCCTCCTCGGATGCCTCTTCGGCGCCTTCGCCGGCGAACTCCTCTCCGGCGCCAAAACCGGGAAAGCCTTCGGCGCCGCCCTTGCCGCCTTTGTCGGATTCCTCCTCGGCACCGGCCTCAAGCTCCTCCTCTGCGGCTACTTCCTCTTCTCCTCCGCCCGCGCCCTCTTCCCCTAACCTCTTCCGTCCCGCCCCCGAGCGCGTGCGCTCAGGCCTCCCTCCCCAAAAAAATCTTGTCCCCGGGCGCGCCTGCGCCCGCCCCATCGCCTCCCCCTTTTGTTCGGCCCCCGAGCGCGTGCGCTCGGGCCCTACCCCCTCCTCGGCCACAGCCGCCCCAGCGCCGCCGTCCCTGCCACCAGCTCCGCCACGTCGATATACTCCTCCGTCGCATGCGCCTGCTTGATGCTCCCCGGACCGAACACCACCGTCTCGCCGCTCCTCGGACAATACACCGACGCGTCGCAGCACCACCGCACCCCCGTCCGCCGCCCCTCCAGCCCCTCCGCCTGCAGCGCCTGCGACAACGCCTCGACCAGCGCCGAATCCCCGGGCGTCGACAACGGTTCGTTGTTCTGCACCTGATGCAGCTCCCACCCCAGGATCGCACCTTCCGCCACCAGCCCCTCCAGGATGCCGCGCATCTTCTCCTTCACATCCGCAATCTTTTCCGGCGGCACCACGCGCCAATCGAACTCGATATGGCAGCTCGGCGCCACCACATTCGGCGCAATCCCCGCCCGGATCATCCCGACATTCACCGACGGCTTCCCGACGAGCCCGTTCCCGAACCGCCGCCCCTCCTCCTCGCACAACGCGCGAATCCGCTCGATGAACAGCCCTGCCCCATAGATCGCATTCACGCCGACTTCCGGATTCGACCCATGCGCCGACCGCCCGATCACATCCACCTCGATCACCGCAATCCCCTTGCTCGCATGGATCACCGACGCCTCCGTCGGCTCCAGCGCCACCGTACGCCACAGCCGCTCGGGCAGCACCTTCAGCGATGCCCAGGCCCCGTTGTTCCCCGTCTCCTCCCCCATCGATCCGATGAACCAAATCGCCTCGCCCGCCTTCGCCAACGCATCCAGGTCGGCCCCCGCGCACGCCACCATGCCCGCCGCCAGCGGCCCCTTGCAATCCGCCGCCCCGCGCCCCCAAAGCCGCCCGTCCCGAATGG
>JAZQOP010000222.1:0-7113 GCA_045627965.1 Kiritimatiellia bacterium
TACCCACTAACCACTAGCCACTTCTACAGGGCCCGCTCTCCGAGCGGGCCGCATTCGGCAAAAATGCGGCCTCCCACAAACGCCGAATGGACAGCCTAATGATCGCCATTCGACATGATTCGGCCCCCCATGCGGATTCGCAAAACCGTCGAATCCACATCCCCATCTTGGCCCCATTCGGTAGGGCCCGCTCTCCGAGCGGGCCGCATTCGGCAAAAAAATGCGGCCGCGCAGGGACGCCGAATGGTGCCCCCCAAGGTTGCCATTCGACATGATTCGGCTTTCCATGCGTTCTCTCGCATGATGGCCGAATGTCCGCCCCTTCATCGCCCTCTTGGCGGGCTTCAGCCCGCCCACTAACCACTAACCACTAATCACTAGCCCGTCCCGTCCCATGCCGGCCGCAAAAAAAGGGCGGCCCTTTCGGACCGCCCTTGTTTCGCCTAGGCGCGAATTACTTGCGCAGCTTGCGACGAAGGACCATCGCCAGGGCGCCGAGGCCCAGCAGGCTCATCGTGGCCGGTTCCGGAACGGGAGCCGGGCTCGCCGTCGTGATGGAACCGTTCAGGGTCGCATCGCCATAGAAGCGCGTCGAACCAGCCGCCGCCGGAGAAGCGGAGCCGTTGATCGCGCCGCCATTGCTGTAGACGAAGAGGTAGTTGTCGCCCGAGCCGATGGTGCCCAGGCTGGCTTCCTGCGCGGCCGTCTTCGAAAAGGCGCTCGTCATCGTCGCACCCGCGACATCGACGCCGTTCAGCTGCCACTGGAGGGAAGCAGCACCCGTGTTGGAGCCGTTGATGCTCGCAACGCCGATCGAAGCGCCCGTGATCTGGTAGCCATCCTCGACGAGGATTTCGATCTGGACACCATTCCCGGGATCCACGAAGTTGTTGCACTGGAACTGGTTCGCCGACGTGCCGGCCTGGCCCAAGCCCACGCGCGTCCACTCGCCGACCGCGATCTGGCCGATGTTGGCCGCGGAGCTGTTCTCCGTCCACGTCGAAGCACCATTCGCGAAGCTCCAGGAACCGAGCAGCTCAGCCTGGGCAGCCGTCGCCAAAGCCATGATGGCCAAAGCAGCAATCATCTTCTTCATATCTTTTCTCCTGATCTCGTTGTTTTTTGGTTGGTATTGCAATACTAGCGATCGAATGCAGGCCCCGGTGAGATCAAACTCCAAGTCCAACGCCCAATCACGGAGTTGAGTATGCCTTTCCCCTTTGGCCCGCGCCACTCTTTTTTCGCTTTTTTCGTCAAGCGTTTGACTTTTCCCGTTCCATTGTTTTTTGCAAGGGGCAACAAGGCGCCTGCCCCCCTTCGACTCCCTTTTGGGGCAGAAAAATCAGATGATCGGAGCCCTGGCGCCACCTCGCACCTGCAGGCGGACATTGGCGGCGGCAAGGTCGAAGGACTTGGCCTTGAGCGTCTTGGGGACGCCCGGCTTGAGCGTAACGGTGCGCCACGGCACGAACCCCTCGCCTTCCAGGAACGTCCCGTCGTCCGCCATCCACACGAAGCGCGCCTCAAGGACCAGCGTCTTCGAGTGGCGCGACACGATCGTCACCGTCGCCCGCGTGACGCCCTGCCGCCGGGCGGCCTTGTAGTCCGTCACGCTCAGGATGTCGTCGAGGTCCGCGTTGTCCATCTGCAACGCCCAGGCATGGCGGCCGTGCGTCGAGGTCGTCATCCCGAAATCGGGCGCGGCGCAGCCCGCCAGCGCCAGCAGCGCCAGCGCCGCCGCCACGGCCGCCGCCACCCCGCCCTTACGGCGCGTCATCGAGGCCCGTCCCTTCTTCGGCGGCTTCGGGTCCTGCGGCGGCTTCGGCGATGCGCTCGGCGACAAATTCGCGGAGCTGGCGGGCGAGCTGTTCGGCGAGCTGCGCGTAGAGGGCCGCAGAGTGCGTGGCGGCCTCGTCGGCCGTCTCGACGACGCCGGAAGCCGCCGCCTCGCCGCGGCGGACGCCGGCGACAGGCTGGCCGTCCTCGCCCGCCGTGCGGTCGATCCGCATCCGGGCGCGCTGGACGACGCGGCGGACGCTGACGTTCGGCCCCTCCGAGCGCATCAGGGCGCGGATGACGCCCGGCGTGCCGATTTCCACGTAGGCGACATAGTCCGCCTGCGCCAGGTCGGTGGCGAACGTGTACTGCCCGCGCAATTCCGTCTCGAAGGCCGTCGCGTCCGCCTCGGGCAGAGCCCGCACCGACAGCGCGACCGTCGGCGGCGCCTTCGCCCCGTCCGCCGCCCAGCCGCAGACGCACAACCCCAAGACCGCCACACATGCCCACGCCAGCTTTTTCATCGTCCAGTCCTCCTTGTCATGGCGGGCCAACCGCCTTGCGCGTACGCGCGAAATCCGTTCATGGGGCGTCTCCCGCCGGCTTCTTCGGCTTCCATTCCGAGCCGAACGCGGCCGCGACCTCGGGGGGCGTCGGCGGAAAATCGGCGCGGAAATTTTCGGGAATCGCAATCGGCCGTCCGCCCGGCAGCGCGACGGACACCCAGTCGGTCTCCGCCTCGGCCAGCACCACGCCGTCACTCTCGCGCACGAAGCGGTAGCGCCGGTTGGAATGGATGCGCTGGAAGTCGTGCACCCACGTGTAGAGCGAAATCGCCTCGCCCGGCTGGCAGGGCCGCCGGTAGTCGATGCGATGCGTCCGCACCACCCAGCTCCAGCCCGCATCGAAGAGCGCCTGCATCGGCCAGCCGTTCGCCCCGATGTGCTCGGTCGCCACCTCCTGCATCAGCCGCACGTACTCGATGTTGTTGACGTGCCCGTTGACGTCGCGCGCCTCGGGCGGAAACGCAAATCGCTTGCAGTAGACAGGGACGCTCATGGATCGACTTTCGGTTGGAGTCCGCGAAGGAACGCGGGGAACGGGCAGCCGGCGCAGCGCGACCGGTCGGACAGGCAGTATTCGTGATGGATGTGGAGGAGCCCCTGGCGGCGCAGCCCGGAGCGGTAGAGCTTCGGGGCGTGGTCGGGGCCGAAGAGGCGCAGGGCCGTCGAGCGGATCAGCTCGTTCGGCTCCTCGGGGGGGATCGCCGCCACGATCGCGCTCCAGGCCGCCGCCGGCGCACCCATCGCCGCCAGGGCCGGCAGCAGCAGGTTCACCACCAGCGCCCGGGCCCGCGCCGCGCCGAGCAACGCCACCGGCGCGAACACCGGGGGCGTCGAGAAGGACAGGCGATAGGACCAGTAGGGCACGTCCGGCCAGTCGAACCAGCCCGCCAGCGCATCCGCCGACGGAGCCTCGCCCTGGCGCGCCAGGACCGCCAGCCGTTCGGGAAAGCCCGAGGGCGGCGCAAAGAGCATCGCCGCCGCCATCAGCCGCCGCTCGGGACGGTTCGCGGGGCGGATCGATGCCAGGCGCCAGCTGTCGCGGGCGATGCACAGCGGCGACAGCGCATCCGCCAGCGGCCACCACGCGTCCCAGCAGCGCCGGATGAAGGCGCGGGTCGGGTCGTCCCAGGTGCCGTGCGGGGCCTGGGTCGGGTCGGGCAGGAGCCCCGCCAGGCCCATCAGGACGGCATAGGCCCGCACGGGGTCGCCCGCCGCGTGCTGCCGCAGCGTCGCCAGGGGCATCCGGCGCGCCAGGAGGCGGAACGGGGCCTTGTTCCAGCGATATCCGAGGGCCGCCATCGTCTCTTCGTAGAGAATCTGCCCGATGCCCCGGTCGATCATCGCCAGCGCCAGCAGCTCGGCCCGACGGCGCAGGCGCGTTTCGCCGGCCTGGTCGAGGATGGCGCCGCGCACCGCCGGCGCCAGGGCGCGCATCGCCTCCTGGCAAGGCGGCGGCGTCGCACGCGCCGCCACGGGATAGGCCAGCAGGTCGATGTTGTCGAAGGCGAAATCGGGGACCGCCTCCAGCGCGGGACGCAAGGCCACCTGGAGGGTCCCCGGAGGCAGCGCGCCGGCGGGCAGCGCGGGGGCGTCGTAGTAGGTGACGTGCGCCACCACGCGGCCGTAGCGGTCGTCGCCGCCGTGGCCGTGCGCGTTCCAGTCCGTCGCCCGGATGTGGATTTCGACGTCGCCGCGCACGCTGCGCCGCTCCGCGCCTACGAGCAGTTCGGCATTCAGGAAATCGGGGCCGGGGCCCATGTTCCACTCGCCGGGATGCTTCACCTCGACGGGGTCGCCGCCGAGCGTCGCCAGCGTTGCCGGGCGCAGGCGGTCGTCATACCAGATCGCCTGCAGGTGGCGTTCCGTGAACAGCGGCGGCCGCGTCCACGACGGTTCCGCCGCGCGATCGTCCGGCGCCACCGGCCATGCCTTCGGGAACCACTCCGCCGCCAGCGGGAACCTGGGCCGGATCGCCGCCATGCCTACAGCCACCCCCTCGCGCGATAGGCCGCGATCGACAGCGCCTCGTCCAGCACCAGCGACGACGCCCGCAGATTGGCCCGCACCTTGTCCGCGACCGTGTTGCGGACCGGCATCGACGCCCCCCCCCCGCCGCCCGACGCCCCTTCCGCCGCGACCGCAGCCGCCACCGCGCGCACCTCCAGCGTCGCCGCTTCCAGCACCGCCTCGGCAGGCGCCGGATGCGGATCGTCCAGCGACTTCGAAAACGTCGGCAGCGCCCAGACCGGATTCGCCAGCCCGTGCCGCCGCAGGCATGCCACGGCGCGGAACATGTGCTCCGGCGACGTCACCACGGCCACCGGCGCCGCCGGCTCCAGCGCCGCGCACCACTCCGCCGCCTCCTGCGCCTGCGCATAGGTGTCCGCCCCGTGCCCCAACAGATGGATCCGCCACGCCGCCACCCCGCGCACGCCCAGTTCGCGGATGTAGGCGGCCGCCGCCGGCGACGGCGCGTCCGGCGACGCCGACGGAACCGCCAGCAGCACCGCCGCCTCCGGAAACCGGCGCGCCACCTCCGCCGCCTGCCAAACCCGGATCAGCCCCGACTCGCCCGGAATCCCCGACCCCGAAAACAGCACCAGCGCCCCCGGCGCCCCGTCCGACGCCTCGACCGCCGCGTAGGCCTTCGTCGTCGCCGGATGCGCCAGCTTCGACAGCAGGCTCCTCGGCACCGGCGTGAACTGCAGCACGACCGCCGTCAGCGCCAGCGGGCCCAGCACAGCCGAGCAGAACGACACGACGCCCCACCCCCATCCCAGCACGCGCAGCGGCCAGGCACGCCGCGACGGCCCCGCGGCGGATTCGGTGGCGGCAAGTCGCGTACGCCCCATGCCTCAGTCCTTCTGCCTGCACAAGTGCAGGAACTCGTTGCGCGTCGCCGTCGAATCGTGGAACGACCCCAGCATCGCCGACGTCGCCATCCGCGAATTCTGCTTCTCGACCCCGCGCATCATCATGCACAGATGCCGCGCCTCGATGATCACCCCGACCCCTTCGGGCTTGAGCGTATCCATCAGCGTCCGCGCAATCTGGTTCGTCAGGCGCTCCTGGATCTGCAGGCGCCGCGCGAACACGTCCACCAGCCGGGCCAGCTTCGAGACCCCGACGACCTCGCCGCGCGGAATGTAGCCGATGTGGCACACCCCGAAGAACGGCAGCAGGTGGTGCTCGCAGACCGAATACACCTCGATGTCGCGCACGATGACCATGTGGTTCGCCTCGACCTTGAAGCGCGCCGAGTCCAGCAGCGCCACCGGGTCCTGCGCATAGCCGCGCGTCAGGTATTTCCACGACTCCGCCATCCGCCGCGGCGTATCCCGCAGCCCTTCGCGCCCGGGATCCTCGCCCAGCACCTCGATCCAGCGCCGCGCCAGCCCTTCCAGCACGGACGTCCCCCCGACGGCTTCTTCCGGCGTCTCCATGCCCGGCCTCACAGCTCCGTCGCGCGCATCGCCGCGTCGACGCTGTTGTCGATCGTCGTCGGCTCGCCGGCCGCCTTGCGCGCCGACGCGATGTCCTTCAGCCCGTTCCCCGTCGACATGCAGACCGCGCACGCGCCGGGCTCGACCAGCCCCGACGCCGCCGCCGCCAGCAGCCCCGCCGCCGCCGTCGCCGCCGCCGGCTCCGGGAACACGCCCGTCGTCCGCGCCACCTTCGGGATCGTTGCCAGGATCTCCGCATCGGACACCGTCACCGCCGCGCCGCCCGACTCCAGCACCGCCCGCACCGCCGCCAGCCCGTCGCGCGGGATGTCGACCGAAATCGAATCCGCCACCGTCGTCGCCGCAATCGCCGGCACCTCCAGCTGCTGCCAGTCGCCCGCCGCCGAGCCCGCCCCCAGCCCCAGCTCGCGGGCCGCCGCCACGCCGCGCGCAATCGCGTCCGACGCCTCGGACTGGCAGCACAGCAGCCGCGGCAGCGTCGAAATGATGCCCGCCTGGTGCAAATCCCGGAACCCCTTCCAGATCCCCGAAATGATGTTCCCGTCGCCCGTCGGAACCGCCACCCAGTCCGGCACGCGGCCCAGCTGCTCGACGATCTCGAACGACGCCGTCTTCTTCCCCTCGCGCGTATACGGGTTGTAGCCCGTATTCCGGTTGAACCAGCCCCGCTCGCGGCATACGTGCATGCACAGGTCGAACGCGTCGTCATACGTCCCCCGCACCGCGATCACCTTCGCCCCGAACACCAGCAGCTGCGCAATCTTCGCCGCCGGCGCCTTCTCCGGCACGAAAATCACGCACGGGAACCCCACCGACGCCGCCAGGCACGCCATCGACGACCCCGCGTTCCCCGTCGACGCCCCGCAGATCACCGACGCCCCCGTCTCCCGCGCACGGATCAGCGCCACCGCCCCCGCCCGGTCCTTGAACGACGCCGACGGATTCTGCCCGTCATCCTTGATGTAGAGCCGCTCCAGGCACGCCAACGCCCCCAGGCGCGGCGCCTCATATAGCGGCGTCATCCCCACCCGCAGCGGGCTCGCCAGCGACAGGTCGCTCACCGGCAGCAGCGCGTGATAGCGGAAGATGTCCCGCCGCCGGATGTCGATCCACCAGTCCCGGTCCGGATGGTTCTTCGGAAAATCGTAGCACACCTCCACGTTCGCCCCGCATTTCGGACAGACGTAATCCGGCGACCCGGCGGGAATCTCATGCCCGCACGCAAAACAACGCAACGTCGAAAAATAATTCTTCATGGACTGGCTCTCCTTCGTCAACTGACCGCCCCATCCTACCCTCCCGCCCTC
>JAZQOP010000223.1:0-6922 GCA_045627965.1 Kiritimatiellia bacterium
CCTCGAATCCACCCTCCTCGACCTCGCCATGGCAGACCTCGAAAAAATCGAGCGCCGCATCGAAAAGATCGACCAGGAGCTCAAGCGCGGCCAAAAGCAGTCCCTCCCCGAGCTCGCCGTCCTCCAGAAATGCAAGGACGCCATCGAAGCCGGCTCCGCCATCCGCTCCGTCGGCCTGACCCCCGACGAAGCCAAGCTCGTCGCCTCCTTCTGCTTCCTCTCCCAGAAGCCCGTCCTCGTCATCGCCAACACCCCCGACTCCGACCCGGCCGGCGGCACCTCCGCCGCCCCCCTGGCCGAAGCCTGCAAGGCCCAGGGCCTCCCCCTCCTCGCCTTCTGCGCCCCCCTCGAAGCCGAAATCGCCGCCCTCCCCGCATCCGACCAGGCCGCATTCCTCGCCGACTACGGACTTTCCGAGCCTGCCCGCGAACGCCTCATCCAGGCCGCCTACCGCACCCTCCGCCTCATTTCCTTCTTCACCGTCGGCCCCGACGAAGTCCGCGCCTGGACCATCCACGACGGCGACGACGCCGTCACCGCCGCCGGCAAGATCCATACCGACCTCGCCCGCGGGTTCATCCGCGCCGAGACCGTCCCCGCCGCCACCCTCATCGAGCACAAGACCCACGCCGCCTGCCGCGAGCTCGGCCTTCTCCGCCTCGAAGGCAAGTCCTACGTCGTCCAGGACGGCGACGTCATCGAAATCCGCGCCAACGCCTAGCCCCCGCCCCCGCCACGGCCCCCGCGGCCGTCCCCGCCCCTAGCGGTTCTTCCACAGCAGCCAGGCCCCGATCACCTGCAGCGCCACCACCGGCACCATCGGGATCAGCTCCGGACGATAGGCCCCGAAGTCGTCCTTCAGCGAGTCCGCGATGATGATGAACAGGTAGTAGCCCAGGAACAGCACCAGGGCCATCCAGATCCCGTTCGACGACTCCCTCCGCGTCGGCCGCATCCCCAGCGGCAGGGCCACCAGCATGAACGAAAAGCACGACAGCGCCAGCGAGATGTTCTTCGAAAGCTCCACCGCCATCGCCGTCCGCTTCCGCGCCACCTCCTCCTCCGGCAGCGCCGGAAAGGCCGTCCGCACGTTCCGCATCGACCACAGCAGCTCGCCCAGCGGCATGTCCGACGGCTTCTTGTTGATCTTCCCCTTCTTCACCATGTCCGCCAGGTTCAGCGTCAGCGGATACGACGCCGCGTTCAGCGTCCGCCGCTTGTTCGGGTCCCCCGGGTCCTCCTTGTCATACTCCGTCATCCGCACATCCTGCAGCAGGATGGTCATCATCCCGTTCTCGGCGTCAAAGTCCACGTCCCCGCTCTTCGCGTAGACCTCCGCCCGCTGCCGGTCCCCGTCGAACTGCAGGAGAATGATGTCCTCCAGGTGCTGCCCGTCCTTCCGCCCCACATACACCCGCACCCCGGGAAAGTCGTCGATGAACGTCGCCTCCTCGATGATCGTCAGCGGATTCTCCTTCGAGAGCTCCCGCAGCATCTGGCGCCGGGCAAAATGCGACCGCGGCGACACCTCCGCGTTCAGGAACAGGCAGAACGCCGACAGCGCGAACCCCGCCACCAGGAACGGCGCCGCGATCTGCAGCAGGCTCACCCCGCTCGCCTTCATCGCCGTGATCTCCCCGTCCGCCGACATCCGCCCGAACTGCAGCAGCGCCGTCACCAGCACCGCCATCGGGATCACGAACGACAGCGTGAACGGGATGTTCAGCGAAAACACCTTCATGATGAGCGCCCCCGACGCCCCCCTCGACAGGTAGTCGATCGCCTTCACGATGCTCCCGATGTACATCACGAACGTCAGCACCCCCGCCGTCAGGAGGAACGACTTCGAGAAATCGGCCAGGAAATGCCGGTTGAACACCCGCACGAACATGCCCGGCCTACCGCCCTTCCCCCGCGCGCCGCCGCGCCGCCGCCAGGGTATTCGCCAGCAGCATCGTGATCGTCATCGGCCCGACGCCGCCCGGCACCGGCGTAATCGCCCCCGCCACCTCCGCCACGGCCGCAAAATCCACGTCGCCGACCAGCCGGAAGCCGCTCTTCTTCGAGGCGTCCGGCACCCGGTTCACGCCCACGTCGATCACCGTCGCGCCGGGCTTCACCATCTCCGCCGACACCGTCCCCGTGCGTCCCGACGCCGCCACCACGATGTCCGCCCGCCGCACGACCTTCGCCAGGTCCTTCGTCCCGGTATGGCAGACCGTCACGGTCGCATCCTGCGGCTTCTGGGACAGCAGGATCGACAGCGGCCGGCCCACGATATGGCTCCGGCCCACGATGGCCACCTCCGCGCCGCGCGTCTCGATCCCGCTGCGGCGCAGGATTTCCAGGATGCCCAGCGGCGTGCAGGGCACAAACGTCTCGAGGCCCGCGAGCATCCGCCCCATGCTGGCCGGATGGAAGCCGTCGACGTCCTTTTCGGGGGCGATCGCCTCGATCACCGCCTGCTCCATCGAGCCGTCCGGCAGGGGCAGCTGCACCAGGATCCCGTCGATGGCGTCGTCCTCGTTCAGCGTGCGCACCGCCCCCAGGATGTCCTCCAGCCCGGCGCCCCGGTCCAGCGCCAGCTCGCGCGAGGCCATTCCGCATTCCGCGCAAGCCTTCTCCTTGCCCGTCACGTAGCTCCGCGACGCCGGATGGTCCCCGACCAGCACCACCCCCAGCCCCGGCGCGCGGCCGTGCTTCGCGGCAAAGTCCGCCGCCGCGGCCGTCAGTTCCGCGCGAACCGCCGCCGAAATCGCCTTCCCGTCCAGAATCCGTGCACCCATCGAACCGCCTCCGTCCTGCTAGAACTCGTAGGTCAGCCCCACCGAGAAGCCCACCTCGCCAAACCATTCCACGCGGCCGCCAACCTTTACGGAATCGACCAGCCAGATGTCCAGCCCGCCGATGGCGCCCACCAGGTCCGACTCCTCGAAATCCTCCTTCAGCCCTCCGCGCTTCCAGGTCCCGTCGACCTTCGAGACCGCCGGCCCCGCCCAGAAGGCCATCGACTTGAAGTCGCCGGACCCCAGCGCCCGGACGCCGTGCGAATGGGCCAGCCGGCAGCGGACCGGGAGCCCCGCATACCACTCCGTCCACTCCAGTTCGCCCTCGCCGTCGTCATCGCTGCGCCAGATGCTCCCGCGGCCTTCCAGGCGCACCATCACCTCCCAGGATGCATGCTCGTCCTCGGGCGCCACCTGCCAGAGGTTGACCGCGGCCTCCGCGCCGCCGCCGGCCGCCAGGCGCCCGTTTTCCGCCATCGTCTCCGACAGCCGCCCCCGCGAAGCCCCGGCGAACGCCCCGGCCGAGAAGAACCCCGCCGGACGCCAATCGATGCCGCCGGCCAGCACGTCGCCCTTCAGCGTCCAGTCCAGCCCGCCGCCGGACGGCTCCACCGGACGGAGGACATGCGCATAGCCCGCCCACAGGTCGAATCCTGCGGGATCGCGCGTTGCCACCAACGCGTCGTCCATGCCCGAGGCCGCCCCCGCGACCCACGCCAGCCCCGCCGCCAAAACCGTTCCAAGGATGCCCTTTTTCATGTCCGCCCCATCCTACCCCACACCCCCCCCGCCCCGCAACCGCAAACCGCGCGCCGCGACCGATTCCGCCGCAGGGCGCCGCCCCCCCTCGCCGCCCCCCCGACGCGCCACTCGCCGCGCCCCCGCCGGCGGCGGCGCTAGGCCGGGAACCGCTTGCGCAGCGCCTGGGCCACGGGCGGCGGGACGAACGACTCCAGGGGCCCGTGCAGCCCGGCGACCTCCCGCACCATCGACGAAGAGACGAACGCGAGCTCCGGCGGCGACATCAGGAAGTACGTATCCACCTCCGGGGCCAGCTTGCGGTTCGTCAGCGCCATCTGGAACTCGAGCTCGAAGTCCGAGACCGAGCGCAGGCCGCGCACGACGACGCCCACCCCGTGCGCCTTCGCCCACTCGACAAGCAGGCCGTCGAACGGCGCCACCTCGACCCCGGGAATGTGCGCCAGCGAAGCCTTGGCCATCGCCACGCGCTCCTCCGTGCTGAACAGCAGGCGCTTCCGGGGAGCCTCCGCCACGGCGACGATCAACGGCGAGAACGCCTGCGCCGCGCGCTCGGCCACGTCGAGATGGCCGAGCGTGAACGGGTCGAAGGTCCCGGCGTAGACCGCCGCCACCTGCCGCCCCCCCGCCTTCCGGACCGCCGCCATGGCCGACGCCTCCCCTTCCCGCTACTTCGTCGCCGAGACGACGCTGCTCGCCGCCTTGATGAACCCCGCGATGTTCGCCACGTCCGTCGGCAGGATCATCGTGTTGCCGGCCTTCGCCAGCTTCCCGAACTCGTTGATGTACTGCTCGGCCAGGCGCAGGTTCACCGCGTCGCGGCCGCCCGTCTCCTCCGCAATCGCCGAGGCGATCTGGCGAATCCCCGCCGCCGTCGCGTCGGCCACCAGGCGGATTTCCGCCGCGCGGCCTTCCGCCTCGTTGATCCGGCGCGTCTTCTCGCCTTCGGACCAGGCGATCTTCTCCTGCTTGTCGCCGTCCGCGCGGTTGATCTTCGCCTGGCGTTCGCCTTCCGACTCCGCGATCGCCGCGCGCTTTTCGCGTTCCGCGCGCATCTGCTTTTCCATCGCGTCCAGGACCGAGGGCGGCGGCGTGATCGTCTTGATCTCGTAGCGCGTGATCTTCACGCCCCAGGGATCCGAAGCCTTGTCCACCTCGGAGCAGATGGCCGCGTTGATGGCGCCGCGCTCCTCGAACGTGCGGTCCAGCTCCAGCTTGCCGACCTCGCTGCGCAGGGTCGTCTGGGCCAGCTGCGAGCAGGCGAACACGTAGTTCGTGATCCCGTAGCTCGCCCGCACCGGGTCGATCACCTGCAGATAGAGCAGCCCGTCGATCTCGACCGTGATGTTGTCGCGCGTCACGCACTGCTGCGGCGGCACGTCCAGCGCCACCTCCTTCAGGCCGATCTTGTAGGCCACACGGTCCATGTAGGGGATCAGGATGTGCAGCCCCGCATTCAGCGTCTCATGATACTTGCCCAGGCGTTCGACGATCCACGCCTGCTTCTGCGGCACGATCCGGATCCCCTTCACCAGCGTCACCAGCACCAGAACCGCCAACACGATCATCGTAATCGGAAAACCCATCTTCGACCTCCGTCCTTTCTTCCTTCTAAATCCTTCCCTCCGGCCGCCCGCCTAGGCCTTCCGCACCACCAGCGCCAGGTTGTCCCGGCGCACCACCCTCACCGCCGTCCCCTCCGCCAGCGCCTCGCCCCCCTCCGCCCGCGCCGACCACAGCGTCCCGCGAAACTCCACCTTCCCCTCGCGTCCCGCCTCGATGCCGCCCGCCGCCACCGTCGCCGCCGCCCCGGCGATCTCGTCGTCGTCCGGGTCCCCGTCGGCCTTCCGCGACCGGCCGCGGAACGACGCCGGCATCAGGCGCCGGCAGGTCGCCAGCATCGCCACCGACGAGGCCGCGAAGACGAGAACCTGGATGCTCTGCGACATCCCGGGGAACACGAACAGCAGCGCGCCCGTCAGAATCGCCCCCAGCCCGAAGAAGAAGATGACGAACCCGGGCACCGCCAGCTCCGCCACCACCAGCGCCAGGCCGGCCGCCACCCAACACCATCCCGCCGTCAACTCGAACCCGTCCAGAAATTCCATCTTGCTCTCCTATCGGCCCCATGCGCGGACCGCACCCCGACTCTACCCCACATCGCCGTGCCGCGCAACAAAAACCCGTCTCCCTCGCGAATGGAGATTGCGGGCGTCCGCCCCTCGGTGCTAGGATTGTCCGGTCATGCCATTTTTTACCCACTTTTTCCGCGTGGCGCTGGCCGTGGCGGTCGTGGCGGGATGCCTCGGGCCGCTGGCGGCGCCGGCGCGCGCGCAGGTCAAGACCCTGAAGGCCGTCGCCCTCAAGGGCGTCCGCTACGTCGCCTTGAAGGACCTGGCCGCCATGTACGGCCTCCCCCTCAAGAAAGGCCCCGCCGCCAAGTCCTGGGTCATCGAAGGCCAGTACGTCAAGCTGGAGTTCACCGAGGACGCCCGCCAGGCGGTCGTCAACGGCACCGCCACCTGGCTCCACCAGCCCGTCGCCAAGGTCAAGGGCAACTGGTCGCTCAGCGACGCCGACGCCCAGTTTGTCATCGACCCCCTCCTCCGGCCCTCGGCCTACCTCGGCGCGCGCGGCACGCGGACCGTCGTCCTCGACGCCGGCCACGGCGGCAAGGACCCCGGCGCCCTCGCCGCCAGCGGCCTCCAGGAGAAGGCCCTCGCCCTCGACATCGCCCGCCGCGTCCGCACCCAGCTGGCCGTCGCCGGCGTCCAGTCCGTCCTCGTCCGCGAAGGCGACACCTTCGTCGAGCTCGAGGACCGCCCCAAGGCCGCCTCCAAGGCCAAGGGCGACCTCTTCGTCAGCATCCACCTGAACGCCACCGCCACGAAATCGGTGCGCGGCATCGAGACCTTCGCCATCGCCGCCGCCGGCCACCCCCCGACCGCCGCCGGCACCTCCGCCGCAAAATACGCCGCCGTCCCGAACAACGCCTACAACCATTCGAGCTCCGTCCTCGCCTACCAGATCCAGAAGGCCCTCATCGGCATCACCCGCGCCGAGGACCGCGGCCTCAAGCGCGCCCGCTTCGCCGTCCTGCGCGAATCCGCCATGCCGGCCGCCCTCGTCGAATGCGGATTCCTCACCAACGCCCAGGAATCCCAGAAGCTCGGCACCCCATCCTACCGCGAAACCCTCGCCAAAGGCATCGCCCAGGGCATCCTGAACTACATCGCCCTGGTCAACCGCGCCAAAGGCGCCACCGCCGCCACGCCCGTCGTCCAGGCCCCGCAGGCCGTCATCCCGACCGCCATCCGCCCCGCCGCCCCAGCCGCCCCCCTGCCCATGGCCGTCCGCGACCTCGGCGGAAAGTCCCC
>JAZQOP010000224.1:0-6314 GCA_045627965.1 Kiritimatiellia bacterium
GAATTTTCGCAATTCCACCCGCCCGGAAACACGTTTCCATTGCGTGGAAAAAGCCCCGAAACACGTTTCCATTGCGTGGAAAATCGCCGAAACAGGCTTCCATTCAATGGAAAGCGGTTTCGCCCCACGCCACCCGATCCGACTCCCGGGCCTTTCCCCGCTCCCGGCCCCGCCCCGCGCGCCCCCCTTGCCGCGCCCCTCTCAACGCGTGATTTTTCGACAAGACATTAAGGATTTTCGCAATTCTACCCGCACGGAAACACGTTTCCATTGTGTGGAAAAAGCCCCGAAACACGTTTCCATTGCGTGGAAAATCGGCGAAACAGGCTTCCATTCAATGGAAATGTATTCGCGCAAATGAAATGGGAAAAAATATCAAGGAAATGGGAATTTGACTGAATTGCAGGCTTGGCAGCAACGGAGTTGCATGGAGGTTGCAACGGCGGTGCACGGCGGCGGGGAATAAGTGCGCGGTTGGCAGGAGGGGCGTCGGGCCACCCATACGGCAGACGCGTCTCGACCGTGTCGTGGACTATGTCTTCGGGGCCGCGCGCCCCGGCGGATGCTGGTGCGGTCTTACGCGCAGCGATGCCCGCGCCCCCGCTAGTCTCTACACCTTCCCCAGGGCCGCCTGGGGCTCGGCTCGGCGTTGGGCAGTGAGGCCGTTCGCCGAATTCTTCCGCTTTTCTCTTTGCCAAAATCATTATATTCATGCTGTCCGGCGCCAGATTGGGAACGGGCATCGATATCGAACCGAAAACGAAGTGCCGAGGTAGATTCGGTGGGTGGGGGAGAGACCGGCTTGGCTGCTGGCGAGGACATGGGGACGGATGCCGGCCGCATCGATGAGGTCCTGGGTGCATTTGGACTCCCATGTCTCTGCGAGGATTCGGGCATCGACCAGGAAGCCGGGGGGGAAGGATATGCCGGCGAAGTTCGGATCGATGGTGCAGTGGGTGGCGTAGATCCGATATAGGATGGTGAGAAAAAGGTCCTGAGTGAGATTGGGAGTGCCGGGTTCTCCGAAGAAGGTCAGCGTTCGGATGAATTCTGGGTTCCAGTAGAGTGGGGTTGCCTTGCCGGCACGGGCTTTGCTCGGATCGGATGCGGCGGGATCATGGCCGTGACGGTGGTCCCCCTGGACGAGGGCGAGGAGCCACCAGTTGTCGATGTCGATGTCTTCCAGCGGAAGTCCTTTGGCCTGCATGCTTTGCCCCCTGGAATTGGGATTGCCCCATGAACCGGCGGGGATGGTGGTGGTGCCCATTTCGGCCTGGACGTCGAGCACCCTGGATGGCGTCGCAGGAGCATAGGCCCAGGACTGGTCTGCGTGGCCTCCGATGGGAGGGAAATCGAAGGCGGGGCGCCCCCAGCCCTCCATGGTGAAGGGATTGATGATCCCGTTTTCTCGGTTGTCCGCGCTAAATCCGTACCATCCGAGGAAGGTGTCGGCGGCCACGGTCGGGCCATCGGAGGATGGATGTTCAACGTTGGGAAGCGTGATATAGCCC
Source organism: Kiritimatiellia bacterium (assembly GCA_045627965.1). Classification (GTDB taxonomy): domain Bacteria; phylum Verrucomicrobiota; class Kiritimatiellia; order CAIQIC01; family Lenti-01; genus RGIG3636. Next base: position 1,512 of record JAZQOP010000224.1, read on the forward strand.
GGCTGATAGCCGAGGCCTCCGGCGAAGGCGAGACGGGAGCAGCGAACACGTGGTGGGTAGGCGCGGAAATTGACATATTCAGGAGCAGCCGGAGGAAGGTGGTCGGGCAACTGGCGGATGTGGTCGCTACGCGCGTCCTGCATTGCGACATAGAGGGGCAGCGTGTCTGGAGTGCCGTCGAACGTCAGATTGTCGTCCACGTCCGCGCCAACGTAGACTGCACCGTCGAGGTCGGAGACGGCCCAGAAGTCGAGCGAACCTTCGACGTAAGGATAGGCGCAGACGACGGAAGGGTTGTCGCGGAGTGTTCCGCGGCGGAAGCATGGACGACCGGCGGGGCCGGAGTCCTCGACGTGGGGAACGCAGCTGGTGCCCTTGGGGATGGCGTGGGCCTGTTGGTAGTAGCGGCGGGCGTCCATGGTCAGGAAGAGATGCTGCGGACTGTGATGCCTGAGCCGGCGACGCCGGCGGCGAGGGTGGCGTCGATGTCGATTGCACCGGCGCGGTACTGGACGATGGCCCCCGATGCAGATGAGTCCACCTTGCAAAGGACAAGGGTGACGAATCGGGTGTTGTCGTCGGAAACGGGGAGGGTTTGGCCGTGCTCGATGGCACAGGCGGCGCCGGTGGTGTCGCCGAACCAGTAGCAGGTGGGAGTGAAATCATTGTCCCAGAGAAAGAATCGGACATAGAAGAACTCGCCGTCGGCTATATCCTCAAAGTCGTGGTCAGGGAAGACGGCTGTGGCACCGCCGACGGCCTGGGCGGTGCCGCCGAGGATATGCACGGCGTAGCTGCCTGAAGGGGCTCCGTTTCCATCATGCTCCGGGGTCGCGGTAGCCTCGAAGGCCCACGACGTCTTCGCGGAGTGGCTGCGGGCGGGCAGCGAGGGGGAGGCGGGTGAAAGGATGGTGCCGTTGGCGGTCGTGGAGACATTGACGGTGGCGGAGGGACGGACGGTGATGGCTCGGAGGTAGGCGATGATTGCCTGCGACCAGGGGACGATCGCGGTCAGGTGGGCGCCGGAGCGGAGGGGAGGAGGGAGAGGGAACATGGCCGGTCAGGAGGAGGTGGTGGATGAGGGCGTGGTGGTGGGATAGAGATCTTCGTCGAGGGAGTCGAAGCCTGTCCATTCCTGTCGATGTTCCCAGCGGGAGAGGCCTGTCTTGGCCCAAGAGTCGGCGGTCTTGAGCCAGGCGGCGCGGAGCGCATGGAAGCGAGGCGGAGATTCGCGCTGGCCGGCGGAGGAGCCATCCTGTGAGGATGGGCCCGACGTCTTGTATTCGGTCTTCCTGACGACCGGGACCTGGACCTGGTAGGCTGATATTCCCTTCAGGAGTTTACCGCAGAATTTTTGGGCAAGGGCGGAAAGGGATGTCCATTCTGTCGGATTATCCATCGAATCAGGGACCTCGAAGGCGGTCTTGTGGGCAATCTGTTCTGGGGCAAGGTTTTTCCACTTCTCGATGGAGGCGATATCCTCCGATGATGTAAAGAGCGAGGCAAAGGCCGGATGGAGCTCCAGCGGTCGTTCGACCAGGGTCCATTCCAGCTGCCAGTCGACGTTGTTGGTGGTCGATCCGCCGCTAGAGCTGGACTCGTAGGTCGGCGAGGGAAGGGTGACGGTAAGACGGCCAGTGTCGCCGGGGCCGCCGGTTAGGTCGATGGAAGCGACCTCGAAAGCTGAGGAGGTGAAGTTGAGCTTGGCGAAATCGGGGTCCGAGGGCGGCGCGGCGCCAACGGAGAAATTGCCGGCCTTTGCTTTTAGATTGGCCCTGGAGCCTTTGTAGATGATCGTTGCGGTCGCACCATCGCCGGTGACCTTGACGGACGACTCTTCGACGGACAGGCGCGCGGCGACGCTGCCGATGTAGGTTTTTGCGGTGCTCATAGGACGGGGATGCTTGGGTATCTCATGCTGCGGTGGATGCGATCGCACATGATCCGGATGGCCTTGAGTGCGTCGTAGGAACCCTTTTGGATGTTGAGGGATTCGGCCTGGGAGCCGCCGCCGGCGAACGCGCCGATGCGGCCCCAGCGGTCGGACGTGATGGCCAGGGCTGAACCTGGCCCCTTGCGGCGATCGTCTTCGTCCGCTACGTTGGCCATGGCCTCATTGAGGAGGTCCATCTTGTTCTGGATGGTCTCAAGGTTATTGGTCAGTGCAGTCAAGGTGGCGTCCGCCTCTGGGGCCTGCCCGTCCTTTTCTAGGAACGCGCGGCGGCTCTCGACTGCCTCCGCCGCCGCCTTCCGTTCTGCCTCCAAGTCCAGTTTCTGTTTTTCAAGTTCGCCGGCCTTGCGCGACTTGGTCCCGCGCTGGATGTCCAGGTCGATTTGCGACTTTGCAAGGTCGCGCTCCGACTTTTCCAGCGCATCGGCCGCAGCCTTGCCAGCCGCTTCACGAATCCGCACCTCATCGGTTGCTGCCTTGTTGACGGAGGCATCCGCCTGGAGCATGGCCGCCTCGTATTGTTTCTGGGCGACAGACAGGCTTTTGATGGCGTTTTCGTATTCTTTGGATGCACTGACGAGATGTGCAAGCTCCTGTCCGGCAAGTTTCGCTTCATGCGCATACTTCTCGCCAACCTTCGTCCCCGCGTATCTCTTGGCAAAGACATCGTTAGTCCCGAACTTACTATAGGCGGACGAGGGAGGCTCGACCTTGCCGTCTTCGCCGACGACGAGCCCCGGATATCTGGACCTAAATTCGCCAACCAAGGCTTCGGCTGCTTGGAGATTCTCAAATGCCTGAGACTTCTTGGCGGCGACGGAATCCATAGCGGCTTCGGTGGCAATACGAGCTTTTGCCGCCTCCGCCTCTTCTTTGGGCATCTCCCCTCTGGCGACCGCCAAGTCAATTCGGGAAGCATCATAGCTAGCCTGGGCGGCAGCGACATCGGCGACTGCGGCAGACAAGGCATTTGCATTATCCCTCGCCCGGGCGACCTCGTCGGCGAAGGCACGCATGTTTTTCCGTGCCATGTCCAGTCGTGCCTGATTAAGGTCCTCGACTTTCTCACGCGCCTCCGCAAGCTTTCGACTGGCTTCCTCCGTTCTCTTGGCGGCGCGCTGGGCGTGGGCGGAAAAGGCATTCCAGAGTCTGGTGGCGATATTGATTGCGGTGCTGATAGCGCCGATGACCCCAAAAAGGCCGAGTGCATTCCTGAAAACAGCAGAAACACGCTGGATGCCTGTGGCCATTTCCGTAAATTTGGCCGCCGTGGCTGATGCGCCGACGGCATTGGCCGCGCTTGCCTTGGCCGCCTTGGCGGCCAGGTCGTCCAGCTGCTTGGCGGTCATGCGGATCGCTCCGCGAGCCTGATTGACGTCTGCCGTGACTTTTATCTTGATGGTCGGGTCGCTCATAAGCTACGCTTCCCCTTGATGAGAACATTCATGAAAAGCTGGGCAATATGGGCTGTCGTCTCGCTGGCATCGGCGTGGATATCAGAATGGCCCATCATGTTTTGGATTTCGGTATGGGTGTTTGGGATAACAGGCATCCTGGCGGTCCTGGTCTGGCTGACGCCGCCGGGACGGGCAGGGCTCGCCGCTTTTGAGCGGGAGGAGCTGGCGAAGCAGCGCGACCGGCTGGACGCCAGGCTGCGGAAGCTTGGGGGGCCCCCTCACGTGGCATCCTCCGACGAGGGGAGGCCCTCCAGCTCCCGGAGCACGCACCGTTCGGCATAGGTCGGAGCCCGAAACTTCAGACCGTTGAACTCGGCCGCAGCCGTGGCGAGGGCGAACAGCCGGGCGATCGGGCACGCCAGGATGGCCTGGTGGTCCATGCGTAGATCGTGCGCGGCGAAGTAGTAGAGCTCCAGCCACCATCCGATGCCGCTTGGGGCCGTGGAATCGCCGGCGGGAACAGAGCACTCAAACGCCTCGCCGAAAAGGTCCAGGATGGCATCGAGCAGCTGATTCAGCGCGGCGCGGGGCCACCGACGCGGCACCGGCCGATGGGTCGCCCATTCGCATGGGTTGTCGGGCGCGGTGGCCAGGACGGCCGCTGCCGCAGCCACCTGGTCGCAAGGGACAGACCGCGAAAGGATAAGCGGGGCATGCACGGACAGCGCCAGGACATGCCCCATGCTCGGCGCATGGAGCTCGACCCCGGCGACACGGACCGTGCGCGTCCGGAATGCAGCGCGGACCTCGTCGTGGATGCCTAGAACTTCCATGTCTTTCCCATGAGATGACTACGAAATCATCTGATGCTTGACAAGCGTGATGGTGATCTTGGCCCAGGCGCCAGAGGTCCAGTTTTTGGTGACCTCTTCGATGAAGTAGGCCCGGCCGTCAATCGTGACGGAGGTTGCGATTTCGCAGGTGCCAAGGTTGGACGACGGGATGATGCACTCCAGGGTGCCATCGTTCCGGTGGTCATAATAGATGACCCCGTCGGTTTCGCCGTCTGCGTTATGGAGGGGTTCCTTGGACGCCCCCCGCTTGTCCGAGAAACTCGTCACCCTGCCGAAGGTGGTGACATTGACTCCGTCGGGAAGTCCCCAGACGAAATTGGCGGCTGCGCCTTTCTTGGACATGGCGCTCGTAGGAGTAGTCTGGTCAGACATATCTAATCCTTTCTTTGTTGTTTTGCTTCGTTTAGGCCTGAGAGGACATTTGCCCACTCAAAAAACACATAGCCAGGCGTCTTCGCTCCGCGGTGCTGGCGCCACGGAATCCAGCCGAAGTGGCGGACGGCATCCGTGATCGCCCAGGCGTCGGCGCGGATGGCCGGCTTGCGGCCGGTCGCGTTGGCGGCCTGGAGGGACAGGCAGAGGATGGCATCCGCCCACTTGC
>JAZQOP010000225.1:0-3564 GCA_045627965.1 Kiritimatiellia bacterium
AAGGAGTAGGGGTATTCGACGAACTGAACGTCGAATTCGGGGGCGTCGAGGGCGGTGGGGACGATGTAGGTCTGGAGCCGGGCGGCATCGTAGAGGCCGTCGGGGCGCGTGTGGAGGTTTTCCATGGTGGCGTAGCCGAGGGCCTGGGTGAGGCCGCCTTCGACCTGCCCGGTGGCGGTCTGGGGGTTGACGACGGTGCCGATGTCGATGACGGCCGTGACCTTCTTGACGGCCAGGATGCAGGTGTCCGGGTCGATTTCGATCTCGGCGACGTTGGCGGCCCAGGAATAGCCCGGGTAGGCGTCGCCGACGAACGTCTTCTGGTTCCACTGGATGGAGGGCGGAAGGAGGAACTCGAAGAACCCGGCGATGGTGCCGGCCGGCGTCGTGTCGAGAAGCTTGTCCGCGAACGTTTCGAAGGGGACGGGCGCGATTTCGCTGTGGCCGGGGGCGCTGAAGAGGCCGTCGCGGAGGAGGGCGGCCGCGCCGCCGAAGAGCTGCTCCGAGGCGAGCGCTTCGAGCTGGCGCTTGAGGTCGGCGCCGGCGGAATGGACGACGTTGCCGACGACCATGGTGGTGCGGGAGGCGACGGTGGGGCCGGAGTTGAGGACGAGGCCCGTGTCGGCGAGCGGGAAATGGATGCTGGAGGGCGGGAGCGAAAGCGCGTCGGCGGCAATCTGCGTGAAGACGGTGTGGACGCCCTGGCCCATTTCGGTGGAGGAGACGCGGATGACCGCGGCGGGGCGTCCGTCGTCGAGGCGTTCCAGGACGACGCGGCCCTTGGCCTTGAACTTGGCCTCGCCGTCGCCGGTGAAGGCCGATCCGTGCGCAAAGAACGAGACGCCGATGCCGCGCAGGAGCTTTTCGCCGCGCTTGGCCTTTCCGCGGGAGCCGGCGAGCCATTTCTTGTGGAAGCCGGAGCGCCGGAGGGCGGTCTGGAGGCATTCGGTGGAGCCGTTTTCGGGGGAGAGGAGCTGCCCGGTGGGGGTGGAGTCGCCGGGACGGTTGTGGATCTGGAGGCGGTACTCGTCGGGGGCCTTGCCGAGGAGGGCGGCGATTTCGTCGAGGTGGGATTCGAGGCCCCAGATGGCCTGTGGGGCGCCGAAGCCGCGGAAGGCGCCGCAGGGCATGGAGTTGGTGCGGGCGACGTAGCCGTGGATGGTGACGTTGGGGCATTCGTAGGCGAGGGCGCAGTGGAGGATGCCGCGATACATGACGACGTCGGAGACGGTGAGGTAGGCGCCGCCGTCGAGGATGTAGTCGCAATGGATGGCGTCGAGCGTGCCGTCCTTCCTGAAGGCGGTCTTGAAGCGGACCCAGACGGGGTGGCGCTTGGGGGTGAAGAGGATGTCCTCGTTGCGGTCGTAGACGATTCGGACGGGGGCGCCGGCCTTGTAGGCGGCGACGGCCGCGTAGCCGGCGAGCATCGAGGGGTAGTCCTCCTTGCCGCCGAATGCGCCGCCCATCGGGGTCTGGCGGACGCGGATCTGCCCGGGCTTGAGGCCCAGGGTGCCCAGGAGCTCGACGGCGGGGAAGTAGGGGCACTGGATGGAGCCTTCGACGAGGAGCGAACGGTCGGGGCCGGGGGTGACGAGGAGCCCCTGGGGCTCGAGGTAGAGCTGTTCCTGGTGGGGCGCGGTGTACTCGCCTTCATGGACGAGCTTGGCCTTGCGGAAGACGGCGGCGGTGTCGCCCTTGACGATGTCCTGGGTGACGAGGGTCTGGAACTTCCGGGGATGGTTCTTGAAGTTGTCGACGGCCTCGGCAAGCGTCAGGACGCCGGGAAGCGGGTCGATGTCGAGGCGGATGTGCTCCATGGCGTCGCGGGCGCGGGCCAGGGTGGGGGCGGCGACGACGGCGCAGGGCTCGCCGCGGTAGAGGATTGCGCTGCCGACGCGCGCGAGCAGCGGCATGGTGCGGTCGTGCATCTCGACGATGTTGTCGCCGGGGACGTCGTCGGCGGTGGCGACGGTGACGCCCGTGAAGTCGTAGCCGGGGTCGGGGACGATGGCCTTCAGGAGGCCGTGCGGAACCGGCGAGCGGAGCAGGACGCCGTGGAGGGCGCCGGGGGGCAGGGGAAGGTCGCGCAGGTAGCGCATGGTGCCGTCGAGCTTGGCCTGGGCGTCTACGCGCGGCATCGGGGTGCCGATGTGGCGGCGGGGGGCGCCCGGGGGCGTGGCGGCCTTGCGGACGTTGCGGGCGTTGGCGTAGGAGGTCGCCGGGGTCGGCGGGTTGGCGGTGGCGGGACGGCGTTTCATGGGGGCTCCTGTTGCGGTTTCCGGTGCGGGTCTGGGCTAGGCGAGGACGGCGAGGGCTTCGGCGAGCGCGGCGAGGTATTGCGCGTTTTCGTCCGCCGTGCCGACGGTGACGCGGACATGGTCCGGCAGGCCGAATCCGGCGAGCGGACGGACGATGACCTTGCGCTTCGTCAGCTCGGCGGTCAGCTCGCGGGCCTTCTCGAAGCGGAACATGATGAAGTTGGTGACGGACTCGACGGGGTCGAGGCCGAGGGCCCGCATGCCGTCCATCAGCTGGCGGCGGCCGTCGACGAGCATGCGGCGCGTGCGTTCGAGATGCCCGGCGTCGTCGAGGGCGGCGACGGCCGCGGCCTGGGCCATGGCGTTGACGTTGAACGGCTGGCGGACCTTGTTGAGCAGGTCGATGCAGCCGGGCTGGGCCATGGCGTAGCCGATGCGGAGCCCGGCGAGGCCATAGGCCTTCGAGAAGGTGCGGAGCGTCACGACGGCCTTCTTTCCCGCCTTGACGTGCTTGAGGGTGTCGACCTGGCGTTCGGGGGGGACGAGCTCCATGTAGGCCTCGTCGAAGACCGCGACGACGCCGTCGGGAAGGCGCTCGACGAAATCGTCGATCTTGTCCTGGCCGACCATCGTGCCGGTGGGGTTGTTGGGGTTGCCGATGACGACGATCTTGGTGCGCGGCCCGATGGCGGCGAGCATGGCGTCGAGGTCGGTGGTCATGCCGTCCATGGGGACGAGGCGGCACTTGCAACGGTAGAGCTCGGAGACGAGCTTGTAGACGACGAAGGAGCGCTCGCTGGCGATGAGCTCGTCGCCTTCCTTCATGAAGGCGTGGGCGAGGAGGACGGCGTGCTCGTTGCAGCCGCAGCCGAACATGACCATGTCGTCGCCGATCCCGTATTGGCGGGCGACGGCCTGGCGCAGGTAGAAGGAGCCGCCGTCGGGATAGAGGTGCATCTTCGGGGCGACGGCCGCCATGGCGGCGAGGGCCTTGGGCGACGGCCCGAGGGCGTTCTCGTTGCTGGCGAGCTTGATGATGCCGTCCGGCGAGTCCAGCCCCAGCTCGCGGGCGACCTCCTCGATGGGGCGCCCGGGCTGGTAGGGCTTCTGGCCGGCGATCCAGCCGTTGGCGATGCTTGCGAAACGGTCCATGCTGTTCCTCCTTAGTCTTGTCGGTTGAAAGGGCGGTCCGCGTCGTCGTCGGCGGAGTCCCCGAGGATCTCCTCGGCGGAGATCTCCTCGCGCTCGACGACGTCGGCGGTGGCGTCCAGGGAAAGCTCGGCGGCGGCCTCTTCCTCGGGGGTGG